>JAIOSY010000312.1 GCA_021107375.1 Sulfurimonas sp. | reverse complement strand
TTTGCCCCACCAATAGTTAGAGCAAAACCTATAACCAAGAAAGGGATTGTTTTTCCCCAATTGAATTTTTTAGTTAACTCTTCATCTACTTCTCCAACTAAATCATCTTTAGCATCTGTAAATAAAAACACCAAATATGAAACCATAAGAAGTAAATAAAGCATCCCATCTATTCTTCCAATTACACCATCTTGAACCATTATAAAAAATAAAACTAATGGTACTACAACCCAAGCACTATCTTGAGCAAACAGATTTCTTTTTGGGTGCATAGTTTTAGAAATAAAAAATACTGTACCTAAAACAAGGGTGATATTAAAAATAACACTACCCACAACATTAGCTACTGCCATATCACTTTTACCTTGTCCTGAAGCCATGATAGAGGCTGCCATTTCAGGTAAAGATGTACCAAATGCTACAAGTGTAGCACCAATTACAAAGTGAGAAATATTAAAGTGTAGAGCTATTCTTTCTGATTCTTTTATTATAAAATCTGCACCATATATTAACGCTGCCATGGCAGCTATAAAAATTCCAAAATCCATTATCCATCATTCCTTATTATTAAACTTTTTGGCAAGTTGAATTGCTCTATAAGTTTTGCCTCTTCTTTTCTCATCTCTCCATTATCAACTTCATGGTCAAATCCAAGTAAGTGAAGTAATCCATGAATATAAAGAAGAGCAAGTTCATCATCTGAGGTATGTCCCAACTCTTTTGCTTTTGACTCCACATGCCAAGATGAGATGATTATACTCCCCAGAGGTGACATAGGCATATCTGCATAAGTAAAGCTTAAAACATCTGTTGATTTATCAATATCTCTATATTGTTTATTGATATTTTTTATCTCATCTTCTGTTGTAATAATAAGCTCTATCTCTTTTTTTGTAAAAGTGTTTGTTATAGTATTTAAAAGTTGTTCATCAACATTTAAAGAAGTTTTATTATCTAGTTCAATCATGAGTGGGATTATATTAAAATGAGGCTTACAATTAGATATAAAAATATTAAACAAATTTTACTTATGTTAAAATCTTTTTTATGAATGAAAAAAAAATAAAAAAAGCTATTTGTATTATGAGTGGTGGTATGGATTCTACCCTTAGTGCTTATATGATGAAAAATGATGGTTATGAAGTTATTGCTCTGCATTTTAACTATGACCAAAGAACACAAACTAAAGAGTTAGAGTGTTTTCATAAAATATGTAATGATTTAAAAGTAAAAGAAAAGTATGTTTTAGATTTAGACTTTTTTAAACAACTTGGAGCTTCAGCTTTAACAGACAAAAGTATTGAAGTACCAACTGGTGGGATAGAAGATGGTGTACCTATCACTTATGTTCCTTTTAGAAATGGAATATTTTTAAGTATGGCAGCAGCAGTTGCAGAAAAAGAGGAAGCTGAAGTTATAAGTATAGGTGTCGTTGAAGAAGATAGTAGTGGTTATCCTGATTGTAGAGAGTCTTATATAAAAAGTATGCAAGAGAGTATAAATCTTGGAACTAAAGATGAAACAAATATCACAATCCACATGCCATTGGTAAATCTTAAAAAATCACAAATAGTTCAAAAATCTTTAGAGTTAAAAGTACCATTAGAGTTAACTTGGAGTTGTTATAAAAATGAAAATTTGGCATGTGGAGTTTGTGACAGTTGCAGACTTAGACTAAATGGTTTTAAATTGGCTGGAGTTACAGACCCAATACCTTATGAATAGTTTTTTATACAAAGATTTAACTATAAACCATACCGTAAAAAAAGGGTTGAAAAATAGTTATATCAATATAACTGACAATGCTGAAGTGATTTTAAAAACACCAAAAGTTTCAGATGTTTTTATACAAAATTTGCTTACAGATAGAGAGTTTTGGATACGCAATAAGATAAGTGAGGTTTTAAAAAATCCACCTATGCAAATAAATCTAGAAGATGAAGTTTTACTTTTTGGTGAGATTTATAGTATTGATATGCCAGAGGTTGCTAAACTACGAATTAAACTTGAAAAAATACAATTAAACTCTGTTGAGAAGAGTATTAAATGCTACAACTCTTTTTATAAAGAATATTCAAGTGACTACATAATACCACGAGTTGAATACTTTTCAAACCTTATGAATTTAAAATATAATGAGATAAAGTTTAGAAAGATGAAAGGTAGATGGGGAAGTTGTAGTTCAAAAAGAGTTTTAACATTTAATACAGAACTTATAAAAACAAAAAAAGAGTTGATAGACTATGTTGTTGTGCATGAACTTGCTCATTTAAAGCATATGAACCATTCTAAGGTTTTTCATTCTCTAGTTGATGAGTATCTACCCAACTCAAAGTTTTATCGTATAGAGTTGAAAAAAACAAAATTTTCTACTTTTTAAAATAGTTTAGATGGTATTTACTAGATGGTGACCACATCATCCACCCGTTTGTTTGAATTTTCTCACAAGCTCTAACTTGTTCATTTACTTCATGTTTTCTGTAATACATTTTAGTATGTGCATAATCTTTAAAGTATTGTAACCAAGGTCTAACTCTTGCAGGTTCTATAATGTCTTGAACATGTTTAATACTTCTATATATAACAATAAAAGGGTGACTTGATGGATTTTTCTTACCAAACGAGCCTCTTGCAAAGCCAGATGGATAAAGCATTGGTGCTAAATAATCAGCATGTTTTGATAAACTTTCAACCGTTTGACCAATACCATTATCACCATTTTTAGTCCATAAAATATTTCCATAAGTGTCTACAGAGATATAAACACCATATTTTTTAAGTCGCTGTCCAGCTGAGTCTAAAAACTCACCAATAGTTTTTACGCGATTTTCTTGAGTATTTTCTTGGCAAAATTGCAATCCTCTTTTTGCAGGAAAACGTATATAATCAAAATTTATCTCATCAAAACCAACTTTAGCAGCTTCCTCTGCAGTAGATAATGTGTAGTTATGACTTCTTTTATCATAAGGATCAACCCAAGCCATCTCATCATGGTTTCTCCAAATCTCACCATTAGCTTTTTTAATAGCATAATCTGGGTTATTTGAAGCTTGAAGTTCATCTTTGAAAGTCACAATTCTAGCAATTGTATATATGTTTTTTGACTTCATTAAATTCATGAACTTTTTTATATTTCTATTTGTTCTTTTTTCATGAGCACCATAAAGATTAGCCTGTTTAAATGAAGTCTTGTAAAGAGTTGAACCATATTCATTTTTAATATCAACAACTATAGCATTCACCTCTTTTTTATCAATAATATCAAGGATTCTTTTCATGGTTTTAGAGTTCCCACTAGCACCCCAAAAGGTTAAATAGAGGGCTTTTATATTGATTTTTTCAAGTTTAAACTCTGTAGTGTTTGTATCATCTTTAACAGCTAAAGCTCTATATCCATATGATTTAATATG
>JAIOSY010000026.1 GCA_021107375.1 Sulfurimonas sp. | reverse complement strand
TTGTTGGTACTTATCCCAACCTCTGCTCCAAAACCAAATGCTCCACCATCTGTAAATCTTGTTGAAGCATTTACATAAACAGCGGCTGCATCGATAGAGTTTAAAAACTCCTCTGCCGTTGTAATATTTTCAGTAATTATAGCTTCAGAATGCCCTGAACCAAATCTTATAATATGCTCAATCGCTCCATTAACTCCATTTACCACTTTTATATTTAAAATATTTGCTAAATACTCAGTATCATAATCTTCATCACTGGCATGTGGTATTTGTATAATATTTTGCGTATTTGCACACCCTTTTAAAACAGTATGAACCTTATCAAATGCCTCTTTTAACATAGGAAGTGTATCTTTTGCAATAGAGACATCAACTAAAAGTGTCTCCATAGCATTACAAACACCAGGGCGTTGTACTTTTGCATTTATAGCAATAGCTATCGCATCATCAATTTTTGCATCTTTATCTATATAAGTATGACATTGTCCCTTATCATGTTTAACTACACTTACAGTTGCATTTTCACTAACATACTTAATAAGCCCTGCTCCACCACGAGGAATAATCAAATCAACGAATTTATCCATTTTGATTAGTTTTGCAACACCCTCTCTTGAAGAATCTGGAATAAGAGAGATTAAAGATGCTGGCAAATCATTTTTAATTAAAACATTTTTTAAAACTTCTGCGATAGCTTTGTTTGAATACTGAGCTTCTTTTCCACCCTTTAAAACACAAACATTTGAACTTTTAAAACAAAGTGCTGCAGTATCAGAAGTAACATTTGGACGAGATTCATAAATAATCCCAATAACACCAATAGGGATACTAACTTTCTCTATCTTTAAATCATCTTCAGTAACCCAACCATCAAGAACACGACCAACAGGCTCTTTTAAAGCTGAAATCTCCTCAATAGCTACTGCCATAGCATCAATTCTTCCCTCATCTAAAAATAGTCTATCCATCAATGCTGATGAGAGATTATTGCTCTTTCCATCTGCCATATCTTTTGCATTTTCACTTATCAAAGAGGCTGTATTTTCTTTTATAGCTTCTGCCATCTCTTTTAAGATTCTATTTTTTTCTTTACCACTTAGTGAGCCTAAAACTCTACTTGCTGATTTTGCTTCGCTTAAAAACTGTTCCATTATTTTACCTTGCTTTATAATGATGATATAATATCATAAAAAAAATTAAGGCATAAAATGAAAACTATCACTTTTATCGGAAATGGAAATATGGCTCTAAGCATCGCAAAGGGTTTAAAAGACACTTATAAAATTGAAGTTGTTGGTAGAGATTTAGAAAAAATAGATAAATTTGAGAAAGAACTTGGTGTAGAGATTCAAAAATATATCATGAATGATTTTGATATGAGTGACAAAACAGTTATGCTTTGTGTAAAACCTGCAAATGTTGAAGAGATAGCTACAAAGCTAAGTGGAAAAGCAAAAGTTATTTACTCTGTTTTAGCAGGAACAACTCTGCAAAAACTAAAAGAGAATCTAAACCCACATGCCGTAGTTAGAACTATGCCAAACCTAGCTGCAAGTGTAAACAGATCTATGACAACACTTACTGGTGATATAGAGTTTCAAAAAGAAGCTGAGGAACTTTTAGGAGCAATTGGCTCAACTAGATGGTTATCAAGCGAAAAAGAGATAGATATAGCAACTGCCCTTGCTGGAAGTGGTCCTGCATACTTGGCATTAATGGCTGAAGCTTTAGCCGATGGAGCAGTAAAACAAGGCTTAAAAAGAGATGACGCTATGGCTATAATGCGTGGTTTATTTGGTGGGTTTGGAGATTTAATTCAAGATATTCACCCTGCGCTTTTAAAAGATGGTGTAATGAGTCCCGGTGGAACTACTGCTGCTGGTTATGGTGCTTTAGAAGATGGAAATGTAAGAAGTGCTTGTATAGGTGCAATAGAGAAGGCTTATAAAAGAGCTACAGAGTTATAATATTAATATCAAAAAGTAGATACTTAAATAATTTACACTTATTATAATTATATTAAGTTATAAACAGATAGAATATTCCTATGAAAATGCTTGGGAAAATTCTTTTTTTTAATGCTAATGATGGCAATGGAATAATTATAACATCTTCAAAAAAGAAAATAAATTTTAATGTTCAAGAGTGGAATGACTTTGACACTATGCCATCTCTGGGGTTAGAGGTTTGTTTTAAGTATGAAAATTTTCAAGCATTATTGATTACATCCTTAATTAATAGTGATTATGAAAATGAACTTGTATCTGAAAATATTATTGAAGATATTATTGAAGAAATTGAAGAAGAAAATTTAGAAGATGAATTAAATGACGATTATGAAACTTTTGAAGAAGATGATTTATCAATACAAGCCACAGATAATACTGAAAATCAAATAGAAGATATAAATACCATAGATGATATTCAAGAGGAGTTAGGTGAGAGAGAAGAGAGTGTTACTCTTACGCTAAACCTTTCTAAAGCTGTCTCTAATTACTTTGACATAATAGAAAAAAACATAAGTAAAAGAGCTATTTATAATAAAGTTGAAGGTAGATTAGATTACCTTTTAATAAGACGATTTTTGTGGACAACCTTTAATAATTTAACTGAAATAGACTTACATATAATTACCCCTAAGATTAAAATATTAAGTGATGACTTAAAAGCCATGGCAAGTATCTATGATGACTTTATTATTAAAACAAAACATCCTCCACTTGCTTATAATGAAGTATTTCTTTCCTGCCAAGCTGAATATCAAAAAATAAAAGATGGTGCTGAAAAAACAATTGAAAGATTGAACCAACTTAAAGGTACAGAAAAGCATGTTGGAAGTATTTTAAAAATAAAAAAAGAGGAACTTGATAATAATATAAAAACTGAAGAGTTTGACTTATTAAAAGATGAATTTAAATCTTTAAATGGTGCATATGTTGATATTGTGCATATGATGGCTGAACTTGATGAAAGATATAAACATGATAAAGAGCTTCTTATTAATTTTGAAAAAGAGTATAGAGATGACTTCTATAAATTATTTAGTGTAGCTGAAGTTAAATATAAAAAAAGTATTGTAAATATTTTAAGTGCTCAAGCTTTTATGCTAGATTCACAACTATGGCAAAAATCCAAAACATCAAAGGCTATTAAAGCTCATTTTCATGAAGCTGGCATCAATGGTGAGTTTAATACTAAAACATACTTAAAGTACTACCTGAACAGCCAAGATACTAGCAAACTAACTGATGATAATAAAAAGCTTTTAGAACTTTATAATTATTTATCATCTATACAAAAAGAACATATACTAATTGTTACCACTTCAGTTGATGATGCAATGGAGTATGAATCAAGTATTAAACATATAGATAAATCATATGAAGTGAAGGCATTTATCGATGAAAAATCAGCATTAAAGTGGGCTATAAAGCATAGCGTTAAGGTGTTAATACTTGAAGATAGATTGGTAAAATTTCCAGTGAATACATTTTTAAAATACTACAAAAAATATGTTTTAGTTATCCCTAAAATTATTATTTTAGGTGACAATATAAAATCAGACTTCTACTCTATAGAAAAACTGCTATCAAAAAATATCTCACCTAGAGTCCTTGCAGAAAATGTGAAAGAACTACTTGGTAAACAAGAAGATGATAGAAATAATTAAGCTATAAAAACTTTAAAATCTCTTTTTCAATATCTTCTTTTTCAATAACACTACTATGAATTATCTCTTTAGTAAATAAAGCTTTAATCATATCTGGAATCTCTACTTTAGCTTCTTTTGATATGGTTGCAAGTGCTTTCATATCCTCAGCATTTTCTTCACCTGTTAAAGCATTCGCTATCACTGGTGAGAATTTTGTCCACTCTGCTGTTGAGTAGATGATACTTTTTATATTTTGATTTGTTTTTGTCTCGTAAGCCTTAAAACATGTTGCAGTGTGTGGATCCATTAAGTAACCATCACTAAATGCTGATTTTATATACTCTTTACCCTCATCATCTGAACAATAGTCAGCTACAAAAATTTCTTGAAGTTTGCAAAGTTCATCTGCTGTTAGTGTATAGATATTATTTTTATCTAAATCTTCCATAAGTTCTCTGGTTCTATCTGCTCCATAAAGTTCATAAAGAACTCTCTCAACATTTGAAGATTTTAATATATCCATAGCAGGTGAGGTTGTAAGTTTTAAATCACCATCTCTAATGTCATAAATCCCTGTTTGGATAAGACGAGTTAAGATGTTGTTTTCATTTGAAGAGATTATAAGTTTTTCAACTGGAAGTCCCATCATTTGAGCATAAAAACCACCTAAAACATTTCCAAAGTTTCCACTTGGAACATTTAGGTAAACTTTTTCACCCATAACAATAGCATCTTGTCTAATTAACTCTAAATAGTTATGAATATGATAAACAATCTGAAAAATAATTCTTCCAAAGTTTACAGAGTTTGCAGCAGACAAAGAGATATGCTTTTCTTTAAGTGTATCTTTGAAACTATCAGATGCTAAAAGGTTTTTAAGTGCGGATTGGGCATCATCAAAGTTACCTTTTATCCCTATAACTTTTAAGTTACTTGCATCTTCTGTAACCATCTGAAGTCTTTGAACATCACTTGTTCCATTTGCAGGATACATACAAACAACTTGGATATTTTTTTGATTTTTAAAAGTCTCTAGGGCTGCTGGACCAGTATCTCCACTTGTAGCAGCTAGGATTAGGTAGTTTTCTTCTTTTTTTTGTGCAACAGAAGATAAAATTTTACCAAAAGGTTGAAGTGCCATATCTTTAAATGCACGAGTTGGACCATGATAAAGTTCACTTACATAAAGATTCTCTTTTACTTTTACAACTGGAACTGGATTTGTAGCATCATCAAAATTATCATAAAGTGCAAGAGCCTCAGCGATAACAGCATCATCAATATCTATCTCAAATTTAGCCAATAAATCTGACGCCAATTCTTTATATGAAGAGGCTAAGTGCTTAGTTAAAAATTCAATACCTAGTTGTGGTAAATTCTCTGGTACATACAATCCACCAAATGAAGCTATTGGGCTTAAAATTGCCTCTGAAAAAGTTACTGATTTTGGTTTTGTGTCATCGCATCCACGAGTTTGAATAAAATTCATATAATTCTCTTTAATTTTTTTGAAATTATATCTAAAAACTACTTTTAGTTATTTAAAAAGTCGAATCGGGTTAATATGGTAAGACTTTTGTGTTACTTCAAAAATCAATTCATCATCAACACGACCGATAGAGTAACCTTTTTTAATCTTTTTACCTTTTTTAATATTTGGAGATATTTGAGATAAGTTCGCATATATAGTATGAAGCCCATGTTTATGTTCTACAATAACTATATTATCTAAAACAGCTGTTTTATCGGCATAAATAACTTTACCATTAAAAACAGTTTTTACTTTAGCATTTTGTGTTTTAGGTTTTAAAGATATAGATTCATTAAATATTTTTATACCATATATTGGATCTGTATAAGTTCCATATTTTTTAGATATAGTATATGAATCAAGAGGGGCTATCGTTTTTTTACCTCTATATTTTTTAGTTTTTACAGCCTGATAACTGCTACCATGTTTTTTTACTTTTGGTAAATTTTTATATTTTATAATTTTTTTATTTTCAAAAGCTAATTTTCTCTCTTTCTTCTCTTTTGCTTTTTTTATCTTTTCTATTTTTATAATATTTAACTTTTCAAGAGTCTTTTTAAGTAAATCTTGCTTATGTATTAATGTTTTTAACTCTTTTTTATATGAAGACTTTGCAATCTCTAATTTTTTATGTGCTTTTTTATTACTCTTTTGTGTTGATATTAATTTTTTT
>JAIOSY010000184.1 GCA_021107375.1 Sulfurimonas sp. | reverse complement strand
TTTGAATGATGTTAAACGTTTTATGATTGATGGGCAACATAAAGGTGGAACACACTTTAAGGTAGTTAAATGTAAATAATCTTTATGGGTACGCCTGATTATGCAGAAGCTATACTAAAAACTTTGATTGATGAAAGTAATATAGAGGTAGTAGCTGTTTATACTCAACCAGATAAACCAGTTGGTAGAAAAAAGCTTATGACACCTCCTGTTGTAAAAACTTTGGCATGTGCGAATGAGATTGATGTTTATCAACCAACTAGACTTCGTGATGAAGATACAGTAAATGAACTTTTAAAAATAGAGTGTGATTATATAGTGGTAGCAGCATACGGACAAATTCTTCCTCAAGCTATTTTAAACCATGCACCTTGTATAAATCTTCATGCTTCTATATTACCTCAGTATAGAGGAGCAAGTCCAATACAACAAACTCTTCTTAATGATGATAAACAAACTGGTGTTACAGCAATGCTTATGGAAGCAGGATTAGATACTGGTGATATTTTAAAGATAGATACTATAGCCGTTCCCTCAGATGAGATGGTTGAAAATTTGTTTAATAGATTAACAAGCTTGGCATGTGGATTAACTGTTGATGTACTTCAAAATTTTAATTCATATACGCCTAAACCACAAGATAACACTTTATCAACACATTGCAGTAAAATTACTAAAGCTGATGGTGAGGTTGAGTTTAAAAATGTAAATGAACTTTATAATAAATATAGAGCATTTACACCTTGGCCTGGAATTTATCTTGAGAGTGGATTAAAACTAAAAAATATTAAACTAGAAGAAAATCTAAGTTCAAATAAAATAGGTTTAATTTTAAAGATAGAAGATAAAAGTATAGTTGTTGGATGTGAAAAGGGAAGTGTTAGAATTTTTAGCGTTCAAGCACCATCTAAAAAAGAGGTTGATATTATCTCTTATATAAATGGAAAAAGATTAACTGTTGAAGACTACTTATCTTAAAACAGTAGGCTCAACACAAAGTTATCTAAAAGAGTTACTAAAAAATAAAAACTTACAATTTCCACATGCCGTAATCTCAGATATTCAAACTGATGGAATAGGTAGTCGAGATAATTCTTGGAAAGGGATGGAGGGAAATCTGTTTTTATCTTTTGCTATTGATTTAAAAGATTTACCAAAAGATTTAAAGTTAGAATCAAGTTCTATATATTTCGCGTATCTTTTAAAAGATGTGTTAAATAATTTAAATTCATCTGTTTGGTTAAAATGGCCAAATGATTTTTATATTGATGATTTAAAAGTGGGTGGAATGATTACAAATGTGGTTTCAAATACCATAATTTGTGGTGTTGGGTTAAATTTAGTTAATTCTCCAAATGGTTTTTCAATATTAGATATAACTATTTCTAAAGAACAATTAGTAAATAAATATTTTAAAATAATAGAAAAAAAGATTTCATGGAAGCAAGTTTTTAGTAAATATAAGGTAGAATTTCATCGTAATCAGAATTTTTTTACACACAATAATACTTTGAAAATTTCTTTAGGTGATGCCAATCTTCAAGATGATGGCTCAATAATAATTAACGGTGAGAGGATATATAGCACAAGATGAGTGAAGTAATAGTAATTGCAAATCAAAAGGGTGGAGTTGGTAAAACAACTACTGCTGTAAACTTAGCTGCTTCACTTGCAGTAGCTGAGAAAAAAGTGCTTTTGATAGATGCCGATCCACAAGCTAATGCCACTACATCTTTAGGTTTTCATAGAAATGATTATGAGTTTAATATTTATCATGTTTTAATTGGTACAAAAAAACTTAAAGAGATAATCTTAAAATCAGATTTACCAACACTTCATCTTGCTCCATCAAATATTGGTTTGGTTGGTATAGAGAAAGAGTATTATGATGCTGATAATGCTAAAGGTCGTGAATTGGTTTTAAAAAAAGCGATAGCAAATATTAAAAAAGATTATGATTATATTATCATAGACTCACCTCCAGCTCTTGGACCAATGACAATTAATGCACTTTCAGCTTCAAATTCTGTTCTTATCCCTATTCAGTGTGAATTTTTTGCACTTGAAGGTTTAGCTCAATTATTAAATACAGTTAAATTAGTTAGAAAGTCGATAAATCCGAAACTGAGTATAAAAGGGTTTATCCCAACAATGTTCTCTTCTCAAAATAATCTTTCAAAACAAGTTTTTGCAGATTTAAAACAACATTTTAAAGGTAAGCTTTTTAAAGATGAAAATAACAAATATATAGTTGTTCCAAGAAATGTAAAACTTGCCGAATCTCCATCATTTGGTAAACCTGCAATTTTATATGATGTAAAATCTAGTGGTTCTATCGCTTATCAAAATTTAGCACAAGCGATTATAAAATAATGAAATCAATGGCATTAGGAAGAGGATTAGATGCACTTTTGGGTGAAATGGATGAAGCTTATGAGAATGAGGGTACCCAAAAAGATTCTGTTTTTGAACTATCTTTAAAAGATATTAGAGCAAATCCATTTCAGCCTAGAAAAACATTTGATGAAAATTCTTTATTGGAATTAGCTGAATCAATTAAAAATGATGGTTTACTTCAACCAATAGTTGTAGCACAAGATTTAGATGGATATATATTAGTTGCTGGGGAAAGAAGATTAAGAGCATCAAAACTTGCTAAGTTAAAAACAATTCGTTGTATTTTAATTAATAGTGATGATGAAAAGATGAGAAAATTGGCTCTTATTGAAAATATTCAAAGAGAAGAGTTAAATGCAATAGAATTAGCACTTGCTTATGAAGAACTTATTAAATTACATCAAATAACACATGAAGAGTTATCTAATATGATTTATAAAAGTAGAACCCATATTACAAATACATTAAGATTACTTCAGTTATCATTTAAAACACAAAAAGCTTTGTTAGAGAAAAAAATAACAGCGGGGCATGCTAAAGTTTTAGTTGCTTTGGATGAAAAACAACAACAACTTATTGTAAATTCTATTATTGGTCAAAAACTTACTGTTAGAGAAGTTGAATCTATGATAAAAAATATGAAATCTGATAGAGTTGTCGAAATTAAAAAATCTATACAGCCTCAATATAATTTTTCAAATTTAAAAAATAGATTTGAAAATCTCGGTTTAAAAGCTAAAACTTCTAAAAACAAAGTGACTATAGAATTTGATAATGAAAATCAAATTGAGGACTTTTTAAAATATTTTGTGAAATAATTTTAAAAATAATTTACAAATTTACAAATTTTTCTTTACTTTAACTATCCTTTCAATTTTATCGTAGTATAATCACGCAACTTTTAGGAGGTGCTATGTTAGATATAAATCCGATACTACTTTTGGCTACATTTGTTGTATTTCTTTCGCTTATAGCCGTTTTAAACAGTTGGCTTTATAATCCATTATTTAGTTATATGAATAAACGAGATGCAGATATCAAAAAAGATCTAGATAAAGTAGGTTCTAATGATGATGAAATCAATGAGTTAAATTCAAAAGCTGAATCAATAATTGTAAACGCTAAACTAGATGCTGCGGCCCTAAGAGAGAAAGTTATTGCGGATGCTAAGGAATTAGCTGACAGTAAATTAGAGGCGAGACGCGCTGAATTAGCTAGTGAGTATTTAGAATTTGAGAAATCTCTTGCTAAATCTAAAGATGAGTTGAATAGTGATTTAATATCACAAGTTCCACTTTTCAAAGAAGCTGTTAAAGCTAAATTTAGTCAAATATAAGGATGTGATGTGAGTAGAATTTTAGTACTTATACTGGCTATGTCGACTTTTGCATTAGCATCTAATGCAGAACATGGGGGTACAGATATTATTCAGAGAACTGTAAACTTTTTACTTTTCGCTGGACTTGTTTGGTACCTAGTTGCAGAACCTATCAAAAGCTATTTTGCTTCAAGAAGTCAGGGTATCTCTGATGAATTGCAAAAAGTTCAAGATAAGTTAAGTGAGACAATTGCTTTTAAAAAAGAAGCTCTTGCTAAAATTTCTGATGCTGAAAAGTTTGCAGAAGAGTTAGCTGTGTCTTCAAAAAAAGAGAATAAAATCATTAATGACAATATGATGGCACAGTGTGAGGTTGAATTAGAAATTTTAGTGAAACAAAATGCTATGCTGACTGAGTTTGAACAAAGAAAAATGGTTCGTACTGTTGTTGAAGATGTGTTGAATGATGTGTTAAGTCAAAGTAGTGATAGTTTCGATAAAGAAGCTATGGCTAATGTTATCTTGAAGAAGGTGGCGTAAATGGAAGAGTTAATCGCAAAAAGATATATCAAAGCTCTTACTAGTGGTTCTGATGTAGAATCAATTCAAAATATGACGGATATATTTTCTGTTTTGGCAAAATCTTTTAAAAATGATAAATTTGTACAAATAATAGACAATCCTAATGTTGATATAAATGATAAATTAGAAATATTACTAGAGGCAGTTAAATCAGCTAACTCTGGTCAAGTTAATAATTTAATTAAACTACTTGTTGAGAATAAGCGTATTAATATTATCCCTGCTATAGCAGAGGAATTAAGAAAAAATGTTGCTGCTTCAACAAAAATTTATACTGGTATTATTTATAGTGATAGTGATATTGACACTAAGGTAATAGAAGAATTAAGTAAAGGTTTAAGTAAGAAATTTGATTTAAATATATCTCTTGAATTTGTTAAAAATGATTTTAATGGTATTAAAGTAGATGTAGAAGATTTAGGAATAGAGATTAATTTTTCTAAAACTAGAATCAATAGTCAAATAATAGAACATATAGTAAAAGCAATTTAACTTCATAAGAGGAGAACAATAGTGGTAGCAAAAATTCAAGCTGATGAAATCAGCTCAATAATTAAAGAGCGTATTGACAACTTTGAACTGAGTGTTGATATTAATGAAACAGGTAAGATTGTTTCTTATGCTGATGGTGTTGCACAAGTTTACGGACTAAGCAATGTTATGGCTGGTGAGATGGTAGAGTTCGAAGATGGAACTCAAGGTTTAGTTATGAACCTTGAAGAAAGTGCTGTAGGTGTTGTTATCCTTGGTGCTGGTACTGAACTTCGTGAAGGTATGAGTGTTAAGCGTTTAGGGAAACTACTTAAAGTTCCTGTTGGTGATGCACTTCTTGGTCGTGTTGTAAATGCACTTGGTGAGCCTATTGATGGTAAAGGTCCTATTGAGACAACTGAAAGTCGTTTCGTTGAAGAAAAAGCACCTGGAATTATGAATAGAAAATCTGTTCATGAGCCATTAGCAACTGGTATTAAAGCAATTGATGCACTTGTTCCAATCGGAAGAGGTCAAAGAGAGCTTATTATTGGTGATAGACAAACTGGTAAAACTACAGTTGCAATTGATGCAATCATTAACCAAAAAGGTAATGGCGTTTCTTGTATTTATGTAGCAATCGGTCAAAAAGAATCAACTGTTGCTCAAATTGTTCGTCGTTTAGAAGAACATGGTGCAATGGAATATACAATTGTTGTATCTTCATGTGGTTCTGATGCTGCAGCACTTCAATTTTTAGCTCCATATACTGGTGTTACTATGGGTGAATACTTCCGTGATAACGCTAGACATGGTTTAATCGTATATGATGACTTAACTAAACATGCAGTTGCATACCGTGAGATTTCACTTATTCTTCGTCGTCCTCCAGGTCGTGAAGCTTATCCTGGTGATGTTTTTTATATTCACTCTCGTTTACTTGAAAGAGCTGCGAAAGTTTGTGATGAAGATGGAGCAGGTTCTTTAACTGCACTTCCTATTATTGAAACACAAGCTGGTGATGTTGCGGCATATATTCCAACTAATGTTATCTCTATTACAGATGGTCAGATTTTCCTTGAAACTGAACTATTTAACTCGGGTGTTCGTCCAGCAATTAATGTTGGTCTTTCAGTTTCTCGTGTTGGTGGTGCTGCTCAGATTAAAGCTACTAAGCAAGTTGCTGGTACACTAAGACTTGACCTTGCTCAGTATCGTGAACTTCAAGCATTTGCTCAGTTTGCATCTGATCTTGATGAAACATCTCGTAATCAACTAGAGCGTGGACAAAGAATGGTAGAAGTTCTTAAACAAGGACCTTTCTCTCCACTATCTGCTGAAAAACAAGTTGCTATTATTTTTGCTGGTAATGAAGGTTTCTTAGATGATATGGATGCATCAAATGTTGTTAGATTTGAAGCTGAAATGTATCCATTTATTGAAGCATCTTACCCTCAAATTTTTGAGAATATTAGAAGCACTTCTAAAGTAGATGATGATACTAAAGCACTGATGATCAAAGCACTTGAAGAATTTAAAGCTAGCTTTGTAGTAGCATAAGGAAAACTTTATGGCAAACTTGAAAGATATTCAAAGACAGATAAATAGTGTTTCAAACACTCAAAAGACAACTCGTGCAATGAAGCTTGTATCAACTGCAAAGCTTCGTCGTGCAGAAGAGCTGGCACGCCGCTCTCGTCTTTATGCTGACAAAATGAATCAGGTGATTGCCGAAATAGCTGGACGCATAAAATGTTCTAAAATTGGAGGAATTGACAATCGTTGTTTTGCAGAGATTGAAAATCCAAAAATGGTAGATATTGTTTTTGTAACTGCTGATAAAGGTTTATGTGGTGGTTTTAATATTCAAACTATTAAAGCTGTTAAAAGTCTTATCAAAGATTACAAAGAAAAAAATGTAAAAGTGCGTCTGCGTGGTATCGGTAAAAAGGGTGTTGAATTTTTTAAATATAATGAGGTTGAACTTTTTGACTCTATTAGTGATTTAAGTTCAAAACCTGATAAAGTTAGAGCTGATGAATTTATAGCAACTTCTATTGAAGATTACAAAGATGGTAAAATCGATGGTCTTCATATTATCTATAATGGATTTAAAAATATGATGACTCAAGAGTTACATGTTAGTAAAATTTTACCAGTAGATACAGAACAGTTTGAGTGTAGTGAAACACAAAGCTCAATGTTAGAGATAGAAGCTCAAGATGAAGAGCATATGCTAGACTCTTTAGTAAATAGATATGTTGAATATGCTGCATATTATGCGCTTATAGATTCAGTTGCTGCTGAACATAGTGCTAGAATGCAGGCGATGGAAACAGCAACTAATAATGCCAAAGATATGGTTAAAAGTTTAAATGTTCAGTTTAATAAAGCTAGACAAGCTGCTATTACTACAGAACTAATAGAGATTATTAGTGGTGTGGAGTCGATGAAATAATGGAGAAAAATATGATTGGTAAAATTAGCCAGGTTATGGGCCCGGTTGTTGATGTTGATTTTGATGGTTATCTTCCAGCAATAAACGAAGCAATTGAAGTTCAAGTAAGTTTAGAAGGTACTACAACTCGTTTAGTACTAGAAGTTGCAGCTCACTTAGGTGATGGTCGTGTTAGAACGATTGCAATGGATATGAGTGAAGGTTTAGTTCGTGGTATGGATGCTACTGCTACTGGTGCTCCTATTAAAGTTCCAGTTGGAGATAAAGTTCTTGGTAGAATTTTTAATGTAATTGGTGAAACTATTGATGGTTTTGGTGAGATTACAGATGCACCTGAATGGTCAATTCACCGTGCTCCTCCATCATTAGTTGATCAATCAACTACTACAGAGATGTTTGAAACTGGTATCAAAGTTGTTGATTTACTTGCTCCTTACTCTAAGGGTGGTAAAGTTGGACTATTTGGTGGTGCTGGTGTTGGTAAAACAGTTATTATCATGGAGCTTATTCATAATGTTGCTCATGGTCATGATGGTTTATCAGTATTTGCTGGTGTTGGTGAAAGAACTCGTGAAGGTAATGACCTTTATCACGAAATGAAAGACTCAAATGTACTTGACAAAGTTGCACTGTGCTACGGTCAAATGTCAGAGCCTCCGGGAGCAAGAAATCGTATTGCACTTACAGGTATTACTATGGCTGAGTACTTTAGAGATGAAAAAGGTCTTGACGTATTGATGTTTATCGATAATATCTTCCGTTTCGCTCAATCAGGTTCAGAGATGTCTGCACTTCTTGGTCGTATCCCTTCAGCTGTTGGTTACCAACCAACTCTAGCTCGTGAAATGGGTGCATTACAAGATAGAATTACATCAACTAAAACTGGTTCAATTACTTCTGTTCAGGCTGTTTATGTACCTGCAGATGATTTAACGGATCCAGCTCCAGCTTCTGTTTTTGCTCACTTAGATGCAACTACAGTACTTAACCGTAAAATTGCTGAAAAAGGTATCTATCCTGCAGTTGATCCATTAGATTCAACTTCAAGATTACTTGATCCACAAATTATTGGTGAAGAGCATTATGGTGTTGCTCGTGGTGTTCAACAAACACTTCAAAAATACAAAGACCTTCAAGATATCATTGCGATTCTTGGTATGGATGAGCTTTCTGAAGATGATAAAAATATTGTTGAAAGAGCTCGTAAAATTGAGAAATTTCTTTCTCAACCATTCTTTGTTGCAGAAGTATTTACAGGTGCTCCTGGTAAATATGTTTCACTTGCAGATACTATCAAAGGTTTCAAAATGATTCTTGATGGTGAATGTGATCACATGCCAGAAGGTGCTTTCTATATGGTTGGTGGTATGGATGAAGCAATTGCAAAAGCTGAAAAGCAAAAATAATTCATAACTAAAGGACTGAAATGGATAAGTTAAAACTTGAAATTCTAACTCCTAATGGGCAAATCTTTAATGGTGAGGCTATTAGTGTAACTCTTCCTGGTGAAGAGGGAGAATTTGGCGTTCTAGCACATCATTTTTCACTTGCAACTTTGTTGGATGCGGGTGTTATTGACATTGAAAAAGAAGATAAATCAGTCGAGTCAATCTTAATCAACTGGGGTGTAGTTAATGTTGATGAAGAAAAAATAATTGTATTAGTAGAAGGTGCTGTTGCTATTCGTGGTGAAAATGAGAGTGATATTGCTAAGGCACTTGAAGAAGCAAAAGAGCTTATCAACTCAATTGCAGATTCAAACCCAGCAATCGCTTCTGTTTCTGCTAGAATAGAATCAGCTGCTCAAAGCTTAATATAATTAATGACTAACGATTTAATAGATTTTTATCTAAAAAGTCACCCAGTTACAATAGGTGTTTTGGCACTTTTGTCAATATATTTTATAATATTGAACTGGGTGTTTTTCTATCGCTATTTTTCTCTGAATAGTTGGCTCTCTAGTGAGAATGCTTCTTTTGAAGCATTACTTATGGGGGCTTCAACTGTAAGTGATAAATCTTTTTTTAACAATTTTCTTAAAACAAGTGAAACTGTTTCTAAAGAGATTTTAGATTTAGCTATGATGGCTGCTACAAAAGAGGCTACTAAAGGTCTTACTCTTCTTTCTATATTTGCTTCTACAACACCTTTTATTGGATTATTTGGTACTGTTGTATCTATATTAGATACTTTTACTCATATTGGTCAAACAAGTGGTAGTATGTCTATAATTTCAAGTGGTGTCTCAGATGCATTAATTGCAACAGCTGCTGGTATTTTTGTAGCAATATTTGCTTATACATATCATCAAATATTAAAAAGACAATCATTTGAATTGGTTAGTTTTTTACAAATGCAAAGTGATGCTCTTTTAGCTCGAAAAGATTAAATAATGTATGATTGGGAAGATTCACCTGAACTAAATATTACACCACTTGTTGATGTGATGTTAGTTCTTTTAGCAATTTTAATGGTTATTGCACCAAATATAAT
>JAIOSY010000296.1 GCA_021107375.1 Sulfurimonas sp. | reverse complement strand
TCTTTACTCTAACAAAAGCACTTTTTACATCGCTTTTTGTTGGGGTATTTATTAAATCAATATAATAGCTATAAACTATTTTAGAGCCTTTAGTTACATCCATTTTTAAATATCCAGATGGAAAATTACTAATTGTTTTATCTGCTGCATTATGAGTAGAGTTACAAGTTATTCCAGCTTTTTTTGATACTTGAAGTTTATACTCACACTCTTTATCAAAACTATATAACTCATTCATACTACTCTCTATCATCTCATCAGGTGGAAAAACTATAAGTCTAAGACAAGATGGATTTGAGAAGTTTTTATCGTAAAGTTTTGTCATCGCATTATCACTACACCCACTCAAAAAAATAAGTGTCACAGCCAAAAGAAAAATTTTCAAAAGCTTATCTTTTTTTAAAAATTAAAAGTGTTTTATCTTCAGTGTCATAAAGTGAGAAAGTTTGTTTATCAACAAGTTTTAAACCATCTAGTTTTTGAAATATTTTCATTTTATGGAAGTGTTGAACTATTGTATCTTGGTATTTTGTGTAAGTATCATCTTTATTTTTCTCAAAAAGAGTGAATTTTGTATGAAGTTCATCATTTGCGAACTGAGCATCTACACTAAGAAACTCTTTTTCATTCTCAGAACTCATCGTCCCCTCTGCAACATCAGAAAAACCGTAGCGAGTATTTATATCTGCTATAAAAATCCCATCATCATTTAGCTTTGAAGCAATGGCATCTAAAAATCTTATTAGTGAATCTTTATCCATAAAGTTTAGTACATCAAAGATAGAAACAATGGCATCATAAGTTCCATCAACGACAGCTACATCAATACACTCAGCATCTAGTCCATCAGCCTTACACTCATCAACCATTACAGAACTTAAATCAACACCCTTACAAGTAACGCCATCACTAATCATACGAGTCATAAAGCCACCACGACCACAACCAACATCAAGAAGTGTTTTAATCTTGTACTCATCCAACTCTGAACGATATAAGTCATAAAGAGCTTCAGTAGCTTCCTCTATCCCTAAAAGGTGTTCAGCTTTTGCATATAAATCTAAATTTGTCATTTATGGATTTATAATACCGTTGATTTTTTCATAAATATCAAGCACTTCATCTTTTTTAGCGATATAGCTGTTTTTATTAGCAATTAGATAAGTTGATGAAGTCATAATATCTTCAACAACCACTAAACCATTTTGCTTCATAGTAGCACCAGTTTCAACAACATCAACTATCATATCAGCTAAACCAATTAGTGGAGCAAGTTCGATAGAACCATAAAGCTTGATAATCTCAACACTTACAGCTCTCTCTTCAAAGTATCTTTTAGTGATATTTACCATTTTTGATGCAACTTTTAAATCAGGCTTGTTTAAATCAAAAACTTCACCCTCTTTCATCCCGATGGAAACTTTACAAATACCTTTTTTAAGGTCTAAAAGACGGATAACATCAAGCCCCTGCTCATCTAATGTATCAATCCCAACAACACCAATATCAGCTGCTTGATGGTAAACATAAGTCGCTACATCTTGGTTTCTCACAAGTAAAAAAGTAAAATCTGGAGTTTCTAAAATAAGTTTTCTATCATCAAATTTAAACTCATCACCAAATATCTGTCCAAATATCTCTAAAGTATCTTTAGCGATACGACCCTTTGGAAGTGCAACTGTTAGCATATATTAAAGCCTTTATAATATTATTAATTTCGGCATTTTATCTAAATTTAGCTAAAATACACTTTTACTAATAAGAAGGTACACATTATATGTATATGACACAAAACGAAGAGACAGATTCTAAACTGAACAAGCGAGAGAAATATAAAGCTAGATTAAGACCTATTGATTATTTTAAAGATTTCGATTCTCTAGATTTTGAGAGTTTGGGTGAGGGAGATAGATTTTATCTTCAAGATTTTGGGATTTTTACTACTGACTTTTTAGAAGATGAGTTTACTATGCGTCTTCGTGTTCCTGCTGGACAACTTAGTGCTGAACAGTTTGCTTTTATTGCTGATGTTATTGAAGAGTATGACCTTATTATCGTTTTAACTGCTCGTGGTGGGATACAACTTCATGAACTACAAGCTGAAGATGTTAATGAAATTTGGAAAAAGTTTAACTCACTTGGACTTACAACATGGCAAAGTTTTGGTGATAATATTAGAATTATTGTTTCAGATGTTATGATGGCAGAGGTAAATACTCACAAATAGAAGTTTTCCCTATGGTTAAAGCTATGCAAGATTTTATAGTTGAAAATCCTCGATATGTTGGAATGTTACCTCGACGAGTATCTGTTGGAATCTCTGGAAACTCTGCAAGTGTTACCTCATTTTTTGCAAATAACATCTATTTGGCCTTAGCAAAAAAAAATGATGAATTTGGTTTTAATGTTTATATGGGTGGGAAAAACACTGAAGTTGCAAAATCTGCAAATATATTTTTAAAATCTAATGAAGTTGTTGATTTTTTCAAAGCATTTGTTGAGGCTTTTTATCTACATGGTTCAAGATTTTCTCGTTCAAAAACTCGTTTATTTTATATGATAGAAGATATTGGAATGGATGG
>JAIOSY010000291.1 GCA_021107375.1 Sulfurimonas sp. | reverse complement strand
CACATCAGAAAATATAAAAAAACTGTACGGTGTAAAAGTGAAAATAATTAATGAAGACGGTGAAATAATCATAATTCCAATAAGTAACAACAATAAGCCAATGAAATTGGCTTTAGATTGATTTTTCTATCAGGAATGTATCTCATTCTGTCCGAACGCTTAATCTGTAAAATTATGCAGCGACTGATATATTGAACATCACATCGAGATTAGCTAAACCAATATCTGCATCAAATATACCTACATTCAAACCACTTTGAGCAAGAACATATGCAAGGTTAGAACTAATTGTACTTTTTCCAACACCACCTTTTCCACTAGTAATAGCGATAAATCTAGTTTTTTTAGACTTACTTTTTGAATTTGTTGCAACAAGTTCTTCAAGTTTTTTAGCTTGATTACCCATCATATTTTACCCCTATTAAAACCGTGTAAAAGACACTCAACCAAAAAATCACCACTAGCAGAAACTAAATCTTCTGGAACCTCTTGTCCAACAGAAAAGTAGCTAATAGGTTTTTTCGTTTCATATGAGAGAGAAAATATATTTCCAAATCCTCTTGTTTCATCTAATTTTGTAAACATCAAAGTATCGATATTTAAAGTATCAAAATTATCATATGTTGCTTTTAAATCTTCATATTTTATAGAACTTGGCATAACTAAAACAACATCTATATTGTACTCAGTATTATTTGTATCTTTTAAACACTCATAAATTTTTTCAATTTTTCCTTTATCATAAGGACTTGAACCCATTGTATCAATAAGAATATAATCACAATGTCTTAAGGAATTCAGAGCAGTTGTAAAATCTGCTGGATCAACTACGGTCTCAATTCCAAGTTTCATCATTCTTGCATATTGCATCAACTGTTCAACTGCACCAATACGGTAAGTATCAAGAACAACAAGCCCAACTTTATACTTTTTTTCCATAAGATAAGAATACCTAGCAGCTAATTTTGCAATAGATGTTGTTTTACCAACTCCCGTTGGACCCACAAGCATAATCACTTTTTTAGAACCATATGATGGTGTTGATTCTAGTCTAATTGGAATCATTTTTCTAAGTAATGTTTGAAAATATCTCTTCACAGTTGCAGAGTTTTCTTTCATTTTATGAGGCATATGCTCTAAAGTCATTTTCATTATTCCCTCTAGATGCTCACGACTCATTCCACTTTGTGAAGCCAATCTATAAATCTCTGCAAACTCTGGAGGAATAGAATTTTGTAAATCTGGTGCTTTTTCATCCCAAAACATATTTTGTATCAGTTTTACTTTATCACCAAGTTTATTTATCTCAGATTTTATCTCTTTTAGCTCTTTTGGTTCAAGTGAAGCTACTTTTGGTTTTGATACACCATAATCAGATAATGGGTCAGTTACTTCAGAAATCTTAGATATTTGTTCTGCTGCATTTGATATATCAAACAAAATATCTTCACTCTCTTGTTTGATTGGCTTTTGTTTATGAAGTGGTTTATTAAAATTTGAATAATTTGTTGAAAGTATCTGAGACTTTTTAAGTTCTGACTCCTCTATCCCTATAACTATTTCATAAATTGCAGGTCTTCCAAGTCCTTTTTTTTGAACTTCTCTAGTTTCTATCAGCATACCTTCATCACCGATTTCAAGCTTTGCTTTTTTAAGAGCCTCAGATGGTGTTTGACCAGTAAATGTTAATATCTTCATCTTAAACTCGCTAATGGAATTACGACACTTTCTCTTTTAGACCACTCGGCATGTGGGATAGTAAGTTTATCTGTTTTGATAACTATGTTGTCAAAAAATATAATATCCAAATCTAAGGTCCTTGGTGCATTTGCAAAACTTCTACGCCTTGCAAATTTTTTCTCTAATCTCATTAAATAATCTAAAAATTCAAAAGCTTGCATATTCGTTTGCAGAACTATAATTGAGTTAAAAAAATCATCCTGGTTTACATAACCAAAAGGAGGATTTTTCAAAATCAACGAAGTTTGTAAAAGTTCAACTCTTTTATCTCGTTTAATATTTACTAAAAGATGCTCAAATCTTCGTTTAACATCTCCAACATTTCCACCTATTCCAACAGTAGCTTTATATCTGTAAGAATTTTTTTGCTTAAATTTACGAGAAAAGTTTAGGCTTTTAAAAGTTGTTAAACTTTTACTTAGCCTACTCTTTAAATACATTAATTAAGCTTGTGTAGTTGCTTGAGCTTGTTGTTCTTGCATACCTTTAATCTCAGCAATAACTTGCATAATACCAATCATCGCTAAATGATAACCAAAAGGACCAAAACCAACAACAGAAGATGAACAAACAGGAGCTATCATGTTCTCTTTTCTAAACTCTTCACGACGGTGAATATTTGAAATATGGACTTCAATAGTTGGAAGATTAACTGCTGCAATCGCATCACGAATAGCAATAGAGGTATGAGTATATGCTGCTGCATTGATGATAATCCCATCAACTTCACCATAACACTCTTGAATTTTATCTACAATTTCACCCTCAAGGTTACTTTGAAAAAAATCAATCTCTGCATTATTTTGACCTGCAAAATCTTTCATCTGTGCATGAATTTGCTCTAGTTTCATTGGACCATAAACTTGTGTTTCTCTAATGCCAAGCATATTTAAGTTAGGACCTTGTATTACCATTATCTTCATTTTTTGCCTTTTTCTTTGTTTATTTAAATATTTTAAGCACTTATTTTATCTAAATAAAGCATAATCTCTTTTTAATTTTCAAAAAATAAATTTTAAAAGATAAAACATGCAAATTATTACACCACACTATATACTGATGAACGATAGAGTTTCTACAAACTTATCTGTTGCTTTTGATAAACAAATCAAAAAAATCGCTCCTTTTGATGAGCTTATTGATGAGTTTCCACATGCCAAAGTTACAACTTTGAGAGAAAATTCACTTTTAATACCTGGGCTGATTAATGCCCATGTTCATATAGAATTTTCAGCTAATAAAACTGAACTTTCTTATGGTGATTTTATGGCTTGGCTTTATAGTGTTATAGAAAACCGTGAAGATTTAATTGGTGGATGCAATAAAGATTGTATGAAAAAAGCGATTGATAATATGTTGGCATGTGGAATCACAACCTTTGGTGCGATAAGTTCACATGCCATGGATTTAGAAGTTTGTGAAAATGCAAAACAAAATGTTGTGTTTTTTAATGAACTTATAGGTTCTCAAGCTACTATGGCAGATGCTCTTTTTGGTGACTTTTTGTCAAGACTTGATGCTTCAAAAACCGTAAAAAGAGATGGGTTTTATCCAGCAGTTGCTATCCATTCACCCTACTCTGTCCACCCAGTTT
>JAIOSY010000183.1 GCA_021107375.1 Sulfurimonas sp. | reverse complement strand
CCTTCCATGGCTCTTTATTATTTTTAATCACATGCCAAATTTCAGAATACATAGAAGCTTGATTATCAGGATGTCTCAATATATTATGATGATGCCCTATAAGTTCTTCTCTATCATAACCAGTAAGCTTACAAAATTCATCATTAACATAAGTTATCACACCTTGAGTATCAGTTTTAGAAACTGCCATATTACTATCTGTTAACTCTTGATATTGTTGTAAAAAATTAAGATTATCATTAAACTCTTTTAGAAATTTCATTTTTTGAATAATTTTATATAATGATTCTTTCAACTTTTCAAGTTGTATCGGTTTTAATAAATATCCATCTATATTTAACTCTATAGATTTTGTAAAATAGTCTGTTTCACTATGAGCAGATAATATTAAAATAGGTATATCTTTATCAAAGTCTCGTATTCTCTCTAACATATCAAGACCGTTTGATTGTGGCATATTTATATCTGATATAATAATATCAATCTTATTTTCATAAAATTTTTCAATCCCATCTTCACCGTTGACAGCAGAAATAACATCTTTAAATAAACTACTAAATATTTCAATTGAATTTTCCCTGACTAACTCATCATCTTCCACAAAAAGCAAATTCATATTTTTTGTAAATTTTATAATATCTTTAAAGTTTTCCATATATTCATTTTATCTTAAAACAACTTAAAATCTATGCCATAGGATGACATAACTCAACTGTTTCTTTTAAATTTTGCTTTTGTATATGTGTATAGACTTGTGTTGTTAAAAGAGAAGCATGACCAAGTAACTCCTGCACTACTCTTAAATCTGCACCACCGATAATAAGCGAAGTTGCATACGAATGTCGTAAAACATGTGGAGAAACACCTAAATATTTTTGAGTTATTTTATATGCAGAGATTCTACTAAGAGAATCTCCCTTATAATTACACCAAATAAAATCTTTTTCATATTTCAACTCTTTTAAATAATTATCAATCGCATCTTTAGATACCTTAGCAATAGGAACTATCCTCTCTTTTTCACCTTTTGCATGTCTAACATGTACCCACTCTCCATCAATATCATCTCGAGAGAGTGCTAAACATTCACTAATTCGAGTACCAGTTGCATATAAAAAAAGGATTAATGCATAATCTCTTTTACCTATCCAAGATCTTGTATCTATTATTTTTAAAGCATTTTGAATCTCTTTAAAAGATAAAAATTTAGGAAGAAGTTTTGGGATTTTTGCTAATTTTATTTTTGAATATCCATCTGTAAAATGACTTTTATAACAAAAATCAAAAAAAGAGTTTAATGAAGATAATTTTCTATTGAGAGTTCTTTTATTTTTATATTTAGATAAATAAGTTAAAATTGTTTTTGATTCTAACGACAAAAGAGGCTTAGCAAGAGAATCTTCTATAGATAAAAGATCACTGCGATATGCCTCAACACTTTTTGAACTAAGTGCTTTAGTAACGGTAATGTATTCTAAAAAAGCCTCTAGTTCATTTGACACATTCTACTCTACAGAGATATACTCATCATTTACAAAAAATGTTTCATCTGACACAAATACAAAACCTTTATCTATACCAACATCATAAACTTCAAAATTTGATAAATCTGTTGGAGCAACTATTAAATACCCCTCTTTTTCTAAAGCATATAGTTTATTATCTTTAACTATTAAACCTAAAAAGTGAGCAAATGGAAATTTTAATTTTGCATTTAACTGTAAATCAGATGTTAAAGATACAATATCACCCTGTTTTGTTGTAATGAAGATATTATTACCATCATTTGCAACATTTCTAATCTCATATTTTTCTCGAATCTCTTTTTTACCCATAGAAAGTATTTTATATGCAGTTGCAACTATAATTTTATTGTCTAGTATATTAAAATAAATTACATTATTAAAATTATCTTCAGATGAAACTATTACAGTTCGTAATTTCTTTTTTAATTTTGAATTTAAAATAATAATCTTTCCATCTAGCGTTGCAAACATAACAAGGTCATTCATAAAGTATGGATTCACAATTCTTGAATCAACAGCTATTACATCTCCACCCTGTTCTCTTAAAAGTAACTCTTTTGATGATATTGAATATAAAGCCATCTCATTATCTGCAAATAATACAGCTAAAATATCATCTTTAACACTAGCTCCAGCGATAGTTTTTTTAAGTTGAAAATTTTCAACTAAATTACTATCTTCTGTATATTGAAGTTTTAATTTTCCATCAATAGTTGAACTTATAACCCAACCATCTGTAGTCGCTAGAAGTCTATAAGATTCATCAACTTGAACATCTAATGTTTTAGTTGTTGTCAAAACTTTTCTATTTTCAAGAAGAGCTACATCAGAAGTAACATCAACTATAGGGCTTTGAATACTTCCCTGATTATCCCAACTAGAAACAACATTTTCGGGTTCATATACTCTTTTAGAACTACATGCACTAAAAAAAATAAGAGCTAGTGATATAGCTAATAATTGTAAATTTTTCAAAGTTTACTTTACCCCGTAATGTAATAATGCTTTTGCAACTTTACTAAGAGATGAAGCCTCACTAATTAAAAGTAACTTCTCATGAGCCTTATCATTTTTACCTTCATTTATAAACATGATTGCACTCTCAACATTTGCTAAGTCTTTATATATTGAATCTTGTTTTAAAGCATAATCACTCAACTGTGAAATATTTTTTACATTTTGTAAAGATTCATAAGTTGCTAAATCACCTATAAGAACTGCCTTAGAACTTTTTAATGTTTCAAGAGTTTTAACATCTTTATCAGCTACTGCTTTAGAATATATAAATAAATCATGCAAATCTGAACTTAATACTTTGAGTTGTGAACGAACTTCTTCATCTAATGGGTTTTTACTTAACTCACTAAGTGTTTCATTTGCTGAAACAATTCTTGATTCATTATTCATATCATAAACTATATTTACACCAACAACTACAACAATAGCCACAACACTACCGATAATTAAATTTTTGTATTTTTTTACAAATCTTTCAGTTATTACAGATTTTTCAAAAAATTTCTCTTCAGAAGTTAATTCCTCTTTTACCATCGCTATATCATTTTTTATACTCAAAATTTTTCCTCTAATTAAAAGTTTCTAATAATATCGCATAGTTTGTTAAAGTTTCATCAAATCCACATCTTTTTTATGTTACAATCTAAGTAAATTAACAAAATAAGGAATTTTATGAAAGTAGATGATCAATTATTAACAAAACTTGAAAAATTATCATTCTTAAAAGTTTCAGATGATAAAAGAGACGAAATCAAAAGTCAATTATCAGATATTATGAGCTTTGTGGATAATTTAAGTGAACTGAATACAGATGGTATTGATGATAACTTTGCTATGAATGACGACGCTACCTTTACTAGAGAGGACTCTGCATCTTGTGATACTAGTGTAAATGATAATATTTTAAAAAATGCTCCTAAAAGTGGTGACCATTTTTTTATAGTTCCAAAAATAATTGAGTAAGTAATGATAAAAGTTTATGGGATTAAAAACTGCGATAGTGTTAAAAAAGCAATATCATTTTTTAAACAACATAACTTAAGCTATGAATTATATGACTTTAAAGAAAAACTTGTGCCATGTGGTGTTATCTCCTCTTGGTTAAGTCAAAGTGATATTAAAACTCTATTTAATGCCAGAAGTACAACATATAGAACACTTAAACTAAAAGAGTTAAACCTTGATGACAACGCTAAAGTAGAATGGCTTTGCAAGGAAAATATGTTAATCAAAAGACCTGTTGTAGAATTCGAGTCAGACCTCTTAGTAGGTTTCAATGAAGAAAATTATAAGGGAGTATTTTTATGAGTGAAGAAATTACACAAGCATCACAAAAAATGGATATACAAAAATTGTTAAAAAGTGTATTGGCGTATGGTTCATCAGACCTGCATCTAGTTGTAGGAAGTGAGCCTCAAATTAGAATAGATAAAGAGCTTAGACCTCTTAATCTTCCTGTATTAACGGCTACAGATGTTGAAGAGATGGCATACCCTCTTATAGAAGATAAACAAAAGAAAAAATTTGAGGAACATAATGAACTTGATTTCTCTTTTGAACTTAAAAATGTAGGTCGTTTTAGAGCTAACTTCTACCGTACTATTCATGGTATAGGTTGTGCATTTCGTATGATTCCTATTGATAT
>JAIOSY010000202.1 GCA_021107375.1 Sulfurimonas sp. | reverse complement strand
TGGAGTTGGAGAGGTTGTTAGTATCGGGTTTTTAACTATCACCTCTGCTGGATTAGAATCAGGACTAGGACTAGACCTATTTAAAACACTTTTTGCTCTTAGTATGTTTTTGATACTTATGTTATTTATCTTTAGAGGTATGCAATTAATTTTTTGGTGGTTTCCAGAAGTTTCTACTCTCCTTATGCCAAAAGAAGACAATCAAGAGCAAGACATTCGTTTATCGATGGGAATATTTTTTCTTCTAGTTGGAGCAATGCTTTATCTTGAACTTGAACTCGCTTTTGGTGCTTTTTTAGCTGGTATTTTTATCCCTACTTTTTTTGAACATAAACATGAACTACCAGAAAAACTTGCCTCATTTGGTTTTGGTTTTTTAATCCCTGTCTTTTTTATACATATTGGAAGTTCATTCGATTTAAATGCACTTACAATGGATGGATTGATATATAAGGCAGTTTTAATTACATTAGCCATGGTATTTATGAGAGTGTTAGCATCTCTTGTATTTGTAAAAAGACTTGGTATTATTGATTCAATATTGATGGGACTTTCTCACTCTATGCCACTTACACTACTTATAGCTATGGCAACACTGGCATTTAGTGCAAACAGTATAGATAAACTTCACTATTATGCCTTTATTTTAGCTGCACTGATTCAAGTTATTGGTGTAATGGTGACAATAAAGATTATAAATCTTTATAAAATAAAAAAAGAAGAAAATAAAACTTTGGTATAATGTTTATAAACTATCTAAAAGGGGTTAGCGATGTCTCGTTCTGTTTTATTACAACTTGCTCGAGACTCTATTACTGAAGTTATTGAAGCACAAAGAACTATAGATAAACAAGCCCTCCTAGAAAAACATCCTCTACTAAATCAGAAAATTTCTACAAAAGTAAATATATATATAGATAATGAACTAAGAGGTTCAGCCCAATCCCAAAATACAAACCTGAGCCTACTTGAAGATATAATCAGAAATGCAAAACTATCTGCATTTCAAGATAAAAATTTCTCCCCACTAACAACAGCAGAATATCTAAGTTGCGAGATAGAGTTACTTCTTAATACACCAGATGGTGTAATAAGTGAAAAAGATAAAGCTATTTTAAAAGACTAATCTTTAGAAACTAAACGCTCACCTTGAATAAAACAAGCAATTGCATAGCCATGATTTAATCCAAGAGCGATACTTCCACCACTCTCTTGAGTAATATCTCCAGCTACAAATAAACCCTCTATATTTGTTTCATAATTATTATCATGAACAGGTTTTCCATCCTCCTCTTTTATACCAGAACTTGATAAAAAAGCACTTGGAGTTGTACCACCAATAGCATAAATCACTCTATCGAAAACTTCATGCTCAACCTCATTAAACATAACTTTTACTCTACCTTCAACATCTTCTAAAGCATCTATATTTATACCTAAAATTGGTTTTACTTCTTTATGCATAATTGCATTTGCAATATTTGTCTGATTTGTTGGATTTGCTCGTCTAAAAGTCTCTCTTCTATAACAAATTACTACATCATTTTTCTCACTTAAATCAACAGCATACTCAACAGCACTATCTCCACCACCAACAACTAAGATTTTTTCACCCTCACTGCAACCATCAAGAGTATATCCAATTTTCTTTTTTATACCTGCTGGAACTTTATAACTAGGCTTATTTGGTTTTCCCATTCGTCCTATTGTCACAACTACTTTCTTAGCCTTTATAGTTTTACCAGCCATAAAAATCTCAAAAATCCCATCCTCTTTTTTCTCTATACTTTGAACCTCTACATGTGTTTGTAGTTCAACCGAATGATATTCAAGTATCTCATCAAAAAAATCTAAAGTGGTCTCTTTTGTACCATCTACAAAATAGATTCGACCATCTAACTCAACTTTTTGACCCTTCCAGTCTTTATCTACTCGTTTATTATCTTTATAATATTTTCGGATTGTTGAGTTATGATTTACATCTTTTTCTAGTAAGACAATATCTCTAATACCCTGCATATAACCCTCAACAGCAGTAGCAATTCCAGCTGGTCCTGCACCAATAATTGCTAAATTGTAAATATGACTCATTTAAAGCTCCTGAAGTATAATATTTTCTAATACTTACATTTTAGCATAATTTATTCACAATTGTAGTATAATCTCAAAATGTATTATGTAATAAAAAGACAACCAGAATCGATTTCAAAATGTTTTATAGGTTTTAAAGTACCTAAATATACCTCTTCAAGAAGTAGTGATAATGTTATTTTTGAATTTCTAAAAGATGGAAAAATAACCAGAAAATGGATAAAAAAAGATGAAATTGTTTTACTTACTGAAGATAAAGACTTTTTTATGAAGACTATGAATCAGTTTAAAGCAGTTGAAGAGATACAACAAAAACTTGTAGATGAAGCTAGAAAAAAACTAGATGAAAGCATAGAAACATTTACAGAGAGTATAAATGCAGAGATAAATGAATTTAACGAGATTCGAGATTCAGATGATGTTCCATGTATTTTAAAAGATTTATACTAACCTATCAGAAAATGTAGTCATAAACTTCTGTAATTTTGGTGCAATTACAGCCTGACAATATCCTTGTGAACTGTTTTGAGTATAATAGTTCTGATGGTAATTCTCAGCTTCAAAAACAGCCCCAAGTTCACTTACTTCAGTTACAATATTTTCACTAAATCCCTCTTGTGCTTTTTGAATTGAGTTTAAAATCTCACTCTTTTGTTTATCATTTTCATAATAAATTACAGAGCGATATTGAGTACCTCTATCTGCACCTTGAGCATTTAAAGTTGTAGGATTATGCACCACAAAAAATATCTCTAAAAG
>JAIOSY010000047.1 GCA_021107375.1 Sulfurimonas sp. | reverse complement strand
GGGAACCTGGTTCGCTTGTTCATTTTTTACAAGATTTTGATAATGAAAATATAAATTTATCAAAAATTGAATCTCGTCCATCAAAAGATAAAAGTGGCTTTGGTTACTGGTTTTACATAGATTTTTATGGACATATAGATGACGACTCAATTCAAAGAGTTTTAGCAAAACATGATGGCGAAGTAACATGGCTTGGAAGTTATGTAAAGGGCGAGGATTAAAAGATAGATGATGACATTTAATAAAAAATTAGAAAATATAAAAACATATGAAGCTGGAAAGCCTATAGAATTAGTTGTAAGAGAGTTTGGAATTGAGCCCAAAGATATTATAAAACTTGCTTCAAATGAGAACCCTTATGGGTGTTCTCCTAAGGTTCAAAAAGCAGTAGTTGAAATTGTCTCAAATATGGCACTTTATCCTGATGACTCTATGACAAAGCTTAAAAATGCTCTTAGTAGTAGATTTGAAGTTAATGATGAAAATATTATTATCGGTTCGGGAAGTGATCAGGTTATTGAGTTTTTGATGCATGCTAAGGCTGATTCTAATTCAAAGATTTTGATAAATAGTGTAACTTTTGCGATGTATGAGATTTATGCTCGGCATGTGGGTGCTGAGATTATTAGAACAGCTTCCGAGCACCATGATTTAGAGGAATTTTATACACTTTATAAAGAGCAAAATCCAGATATTATTTTTCTTTGTACACCTAATAATCCAACTGGTGATGCGATAGATTCATCAGATATGTTTGAGTTTTTAGACAAGATTGATTCTGATACCTTAGTTGTTGTTGATGGTGCTTATATGGAGTATGGACAAGCTAAAGATAAAAGTAAAAAAATTGAGCCAAAAACAATCGTTGAAAGATATGAAAATGTTATCTATTTAGGTACTTTTTCAAAAGCTTATGGGCTTGGTGGAATGAGAGTTGGTTATGGTATAGCTAATGAGAAAATCATAAAAGAGTTATATAAACTTCGTCCACCGTTTAACATTACAACATTATCTTTAGAAGCAGCATCAGTGGCTTTAGCTGATGAAGAGTTTGTCAATAAATCAATCTCTTTAAGTTTTGATGAGATGAATCGCTATGAAGAATTTGCTTCACAGCAAAAAATAGATATAATAAACAGTTTTACAAACTTTGTTACTCTTTGTTTAAATGAAAAACAAAATTCGTCTGAAATATCTACTAAGCTCCTTCAAAGAGGGATGATAGTTAGAGATTTAAGTGGTTATGGGATGAATGCTATAAGAGTAACTGTTGGAACGCATGAGCAAAATAGTAAGTTTTTTGAACTATTTGCAGAGTTAATATAATATAAAAACGGGAAATTAATGGATTTTAAAGTACTTTTTTCACAACTTTCTGTTTTATATGCAAAATTAACTAAGCAGCAGCGAATTATTATTGCTGTAGCAGTTGTTGGAATTATCTCATTTTTAATTTTTATGGTTATTTTTACAGCTAATAAAACTACAAAAGATAAATATGAAGTGCTTTTTGATTCTCTTAGTTCTAGTGATGCTGCAAAAGTAGTAGAACAGCTGGAAAAAGATGAGATTCCTTATGAACTTTTAGCAAATAATGTTATAAAAGTTCCAAAAGATGTTGTATATAAAGAGAGAATCGCTATTGCCTCACTTGGTATTCCCAAAGATGGTGGTGTTGGTTTTGAACTTTTTAATGAACAAGAGTTTGGTGCTACGAGTTTTGATCAAAATGTTAAGTTTCTTCGTGCTTTAGAGGGTGAGTTGTCAAGAACTATTAATGGTTTGGCTCCGATTGATAGTGCGTCTGTAAGTTTAGCTCTTTCAAAAGAAACGCTGTTTGTATCAAAAGAGGTTCCCCCAACTGCTTCTGTTATGATTACTCTTCATGAGGGTAGAACTTTATCTTCACGACAGATAAGAGGGATTAAAAACCTTGTATCATCTGCTGTTTCGAAGCTTACTCCTTCTAATGTTATGTTGATTAATGGAGATGGTGAGACTCTTGGTGATGAAGATGAGATGGCTCAGATGGGCGAACTTTCAGTTGTTCAACAAAATTATAAAACTAAAGAGGAAAAAAGAAGACAGAGAAAGATTATTCAAATTGTTTCCCCTTTTGTTGGGGGAAAAGAGAAAGTTATTGCTCAGGTAACTATTGAGTATGATTTTTCTGTAAAAAACTCTACATCAGAGACATTTGATCCAGAAAATGTTGTAAGAAGTGAGCAGATAAGTGAAGAGAAAAAAGAGGGCTCTAAACCAGCTGAGATTGGTGGAGTTCCTGGAACAGTTAGTAATATCGGACCAGTTCAAGGTTTGAAAAATGATAACTCAACTGAAAAATATGAAAAAAACACAGGGACTACTAATTATGAAGTTGGTAAAACTGTATCTACAACAAAATCACAATTTGCTAGAATAAAAAGAATTACAGCAACTGTTTTAGTTGATGGAAAATATAATTATAAACTTGATGAAGAGGGCTCTTCTACTCAAGAGTTAGAGTATAAAGCTTTAGATGAAACAGACCTTTTAGCCTTGAGCTCTTTAGTTAGTCAGTCAATAGGGATTAATGAAGATAGAGGGGATATAATAAGTGTAAAAAATCTTCAGTTTAAAAGAGAGAAAACAGATATTGGTGAAGATGGAGTTTCTCAAGCACTTGCCTTTAGTGAGATATATTTAGCACCTTTTTCTGGTTTATTTAAATATCTATTTGTTCTTATTTTACTTCTTATTGTGTATAAAAAAGTTATTACACCATTTGCATCTAAAATGCTTGAGGTTTCAAAAGATGAAGAGGACATTGATAAACCAATATTAGATATAAGTGATGATGAAGATGATGATTTAATCGAAAAAGTTCAGGCAATGCGTAAAAAAGTTGAAAATCAACTTGGTGTTAATGAAGGTTATAATGAAGATGAGTTAAAACATGATGTTTTACTTGAAAAAGTTGTAACAATGGTGGAAGATGAACCTGAAAGTATAGCAGCTCTTCTTGAAGCACTTCTTGGTGAAGAAGCTGAAAATGCATCCGTATCTAGTGATAAATAAGAAAGGTTAGGTAATGAATCTATCTCCAGTACAACAAGCAAAATTTGATGAGATGGGAATGGCAGAGAAGATTGCAATATTACTTCTTCAAATAGGTGAAGATAATACAACTGAAATTTTTTCAAATATGAGTGTTGATGCTATTACTGAGGTTTCAAAGTATATTGCTGGTGGTAAAACAATAGAAAAAGCTATTGCTACTGCAGTTTTGGAAGAGTTTCATGCAATTTTTCAATCTGGTCAGTTTATGACAACTGGTGGTATGGAGTACGCAAGAGAACTTCTTTACAGAACTCTTGGACCAGAAGAGGCTAAAAAAGTTTTAGATAAACTTACAAAATCTATGCAAAATACTCAAAACTTTGCATATCTTTCAAAAATTAAGCCTCAACAACTTTCAGATTTTATTACTCATGAGCATCCCCAAACTATTGCTCTTATCTTGGCTCATATGGATTCAACAGAAGCAGCAGATACGCTACAGTTTTTCTCAGACGAGCTTAGAAGTGAGGTTGCGATGAGAATGGCTAAGCTTGGAGATATTTCACCTTCTGTAATTAAAAGGGTTTCAGCTGTATTAGAGTCTAAGCTTGAATCTCTTGCTTCATATAAAGTTGAGGTTGGTGGAACAAGAGCTGTTGCTGATATATTCAATAGACTTGGAGCTAAAAGTTCTAAATCTACTCTTGCAACAATTGAACAAGTTGATGAGGGTCTAGCTACACAAATTAAAGAGATGATGTTTACTTTTGATGATATGGTTTCTTTAGATAAAAATGCGATTACAGAAACTCTAAAAGCTGTAGATAAGGCTGAGTTGATGTTAGCACTTAAATCTTCTCCTGATGAACTTAAAGAGAAATTTTTCTCTGCAATGAGTGAGAGAGCAAAAGATGCATTTGAAGAGGAGATGCAGTTCCTTGGTGCAGTTAAGATGAAAGATGTTGAAACTGCTCAGAGAAAAATTGTTGAGGTTGTTAATGGGCTTGCTGAAGCTGGAACAATTCAAATGGGTTCAACTGAAGAGATGATTGAGTAGATATGATGACGATTATAACAAATGATAAACTTCAAAAACATGCTGTGAGTAAGTATAGTTTTAAAGTTCTTTCTTTGAATCAAAATGATAGTGATTCAGATACAACATTTACTTCTTCTTTGGTCGAACAATATTGTGAAGATGAAAGTGGTTTGCCAGAAGAAGAGGAATATTCAGAAGATAATAATCCAAATCGTAGGCAAAGTGATATAGATTCAAGTGCAATGAGTAAGAGTTCAAAAGATGCTTTAATCGAGTCTCTTATGAAAAAAACAGATGAGATGTCTTCAAATTTTATTAAATTACAAATGAAACTTGAATCAAATGAAGAAGAGTTTAAGCAAGAACTTGAAAAAGTAAAAGATGAGTCTTTTAATGCTGGAATAGAGGCTGGAATAAAAAAAGCTTTTGAAGATGAAGAGAAAAATAAGGCTAATGGTTTAGCACAGTTTTCAACCTCTGTTAGCACCTTGGAAAATAGTGCTAAAGAGTTTAGGGATGCACTAGAGAGTATAAAAAAAGAGCTTGTTTTAGCTGCAATTGATATATCGCAAGAGGTTATAAATCTTGAACTTTCACAAAATTCTCAAGATGTTGCAAAGGTTTTAGGTGATGAGTTGATAAAAGAGCTTCAAAGTGCATCTAAAATAACTCTAAGAGTAAATCCAAAAGATCATGGTGCAATTTCTGAGCATGTTGGAGTTTTAGAAAATATACAAATTGTTTCAGATAGTGCTGTAAATGAAGGTGGAGTGATAGCTATAAGTGATGCGGGTAATATAGATTCACAAATTTCAAAAAGATTCCAAAGAGTAAAAAAAGTTGCTTTAAGTGAGTAAAATATAAATGAATATTAAGTCAAAAACTATACCGGAGTTAGAAACTCTTTGTGGTGAAATTAGAGAAGAAATTTTAAGAGTTGTTAGTAAAAATGGTGGACATTTAAGTTCAACACTAGGTGCAACAGAGTTAATTGTAGCTATGCATAAGGTATTTGATTCTAAAAAAGATCCATTTATTTTTGATGTTTCACATCAATCTTATGCACATAAACTTTTAACAGATAGATGGGATAATTTTGATACTCTTCGTCAATTTAATGGTGTGTGTGGATATACAAAACCAAGTGAGAGTGAGGACGATTATTTTGTAGCTGGACATAGTTCAACCTCTATATCTCTCGGAGTTGGAGCGGCTAAGGCTATTGCTCTAAAGGGTGAGCAAGACTCAAGAATTCCTATTGCCATGATTGGTGATGGTTCTATGACTGCTGGTATGGTTTATGAAGCTTTAAATGAACTTGGGGATAGAAAGTATCCCATGATTATTATTTTAAATGATAATGAGATGAGTATCGCAAAACCTATCGGAGCATTAAGTAGAATCCTTAGTTCTGCTATGGCTGGGTCTTTTTATCAAAAGTTTAAAAAACATACTGAAAATTTTGTAGATAATTTTGGTGAGGGAGCTCATTATATTGCAAAAAGAATGGAGGAGGGTTTAAAGCTTATCACTCCAGGGATTATGTTTGAGGAGATGGGGATTGATTATATTGGTCCTATTGATGGGCATAATATTAAATCACTTGTAGAGACTTTAGAGTTAGCAAAAGATCTTGGTAAACCAGTTATAGTTCATTGTCAAACTTTAAAGGGTAAGGGCTATGAGATAGCAGAGGGTAAAGAGGAAAAATGGCATGGAGTTAGTCCATTTGATTTAAAAAGTGGAGCAAGTTCTAAAAAATCATCAGATAAAAGTGCAACTCAAATCTTTACAGAAGCATTAATGCATCTAGCAAAAAATGATGAAAAAATAGTTGGTGCGACTGCTGCAATGCCAAGTGGAACAGGGATGAATGAGTTAATGGAAACTTACCCAGATAGATTTTGGGATGTTGCTATAGCAGAGCAACATGCAGTTACCTCGATGTCAGCTTTAGCAAAAGAGGGTTTTAAACCTTTTTGTACAATCTACTCAACTTTTCTTCAACGGGGGTATGACCAAGTTATTCATGATACTTGTTTAATGGATTTACCAGTTGTATTTGCTTTAGACCGTGCTGGAATTGTTGGTGAAGATGGTGAGACTCATCAAGGTGTTTTTGATATATCTTTTTTAAGAGCGATACCAAATATGACTCTTTTCGCTCCAAGAGATGAGAAAAGTTTTCATCAGGCGATGGCTTTTGCTTCTGAGTATCAACACCCTTGTTCTTTGCGTTATCCAAGAGGTTCATTTAAAGAAACAGACTTGATAGAATCAACACCTTTTGAATTGGCAAAATCTCAATTGCTTTATTCCACTGATAGTGATATTTTATTTATTGGTTATGGAAATGGAGTAGGTCGTGCTTATGAGAGTGCTAAATTTTTAGAAGAAGATGTAAGTATCTTAGATTTACGATTTGTAAAACCATTAGACGAAAACATGCTTAGAAACTTGGCAACTAAACACAAAACATGGTTTGTATTTTCAGACTATTCAAAAGCTGGCGGAGTAGTAAGTGCAATTTTAGACTTTTTAGCAAAAGAGAAAATTTTAGATATTGAATTAACAAGTTTTGAGTATGAAGATGAGTTTATCACGCATGGAAATACTAAGCTTGTTGAGGAGTCTTTAGGGCTTTTACCTTCTCAATTAGCACTTAAAGTGAAAGAATTACTTTAGCATAATCACCCCTGCGAATCTTCCAGTTTTTGGATTTGCTCTATATGAGTAGTATTTGTTACTTTTACAACAAGTACACTCATTTGAGATTTCAATATTTTTCTCTTTAATTCCACATGCCAAGAGTTGTTTTTTTAATATTTTAGAGATGTTTAAATAGTGACTGTTCCCTCTTTTTTCTAAAGAGTAATCAAGTCCAATTTTAACAGCTTCATCATAAATTTCTTCTCCAACTTCATAACAACATACTCCTATACTAGCACCGATAGTTACATAGATATTTTCTGCTTTTGAATTAAATTTGCATCTCATACTCTCTACGGTATTTTTAACTATATTTTTAAAAGCACCTTGTCGTCCAGCATGTGCAACTGCTATAACTTTCTCTTTTTCATCATAAAAAAGTATTGGGTTACAATCAGCTACCATTACCATTAAGGGTATGTTTTTTTTATTTGTTACAAGTGCATCACAACTTTTTGGACTTTGGAAATTATCGTCATTATTTACTATATGCACATCGCAAGAGTGAATCTGTTTCATATGAATTAATGAGTTTTTCTTATACCCCATCTCTGATGCCAAGCTTTCATGATTTATATCCACATTCTGAGGGTTGTCATTTACATGGAAAGCTAAATTACCCATTTTTGTAGTTGTAAAGCCATGACTTAGGTTTGTAAAGTTGTTTAATAGTTTACTTTGAATAATTTTCATATAATAATTATAACAAATAAAAAGGCTATTTTTGAGTAAACTAAGTATCTATCCTCCTAGGCTTGATGGCAATGATGTTGAGCAAAAACGACAAGAAATAAAAGATTACTTTTTAAATACCTATGAACTTTTTGAGAAAATATTTGAAGTTTTAAAAGATGATAGTGTCTTTTATAAAAAAAGTGAAGCAACTCGTCATCCAATGATATTTTATTTTGGACATACTGCAACCTTTTTTATAAATAAACTTATAAATATGAAGATAATTGAAAATAGAATAAATCCAGAATTTGAGTCAATTTTTGCCGTTGGTGTTGATGAGATGAGTTGGGATGATCTTGATTCAAGAAATTATAAATGGCCAAGTGTTCGTGATACTAGAGTTTATCGTCAAAAAGTAAAAGAGTTGATTTTAAAACTTATTGATGAATTACCTTTAGTTTTACCGATAACTTGGGACAGTGAGATGTGGATTATTCTTATGGGCATTGAGCATGAGAGAATTCATATAGAAACATCATCAGTCTTGCACCGTCAAATGCCTTTGGAGTTTATCAAAAAAGTTAAAGAGTTTAAAGTTTGTGAAGAATTTAGTGAAGCACCTCAAAATAAGTTTGTAACTATTCCCACATGCCAAGTAAGTTTAGGTAAAAAGCATGATGATAAATACTATGGCTGGGATAATGAATATGGTAGTTTTTCTCAAAATGTGGAGGAGTTTAAAACTTCTAAGTATTTAGTTTCAAATGCTGAATATATGGAGTTTGTAAAAGATGGTGGATATGAAAAAAAAGAGATTTGGAGTGAAGAGGGCTTAAAGTTTTTAAAAATATCAAAAGTTAAACATCCTACTTTTTGGATTTTAGAAGATGGGAAGTATTTTTACAGAAATATTAGTGCAAAAACTCATATGCCAAGAAGTTTTCCTGTTGATGTAAATGCACTTGAGGCTGAAGCCTTTTGTAGATATAAAAGTAAAAAAGATAAGTTAGAGTATAAACTTCTAAGTGAGGCTGAGTACGAGGCGATATGTCGGCATGTGGGAATTGATGATTTAGTAGATGATGAAAAAGCAAATTTAAACTTAAAATATATGAGTTCAGCACCAGTAGATAAGTGCAACTTCAATGGAATTTACGATGTGGTTGGAAATGTTTGGCAGTGGTCTAGAACACCAATTCGCCCTTTTGATGGTTTTAGAGTTCATGAGGCTTATGATGATTTTACAGTCCCGACTTATGATGAGAAACATGCTTTAATTCTTGGCTCATCTTGGGCTAGTTCTGGAAATTTGATTATGAAAAAATCTCGCTATGCTTTTAGAAGACATTTTTATCAACATGCTGGTTTTAGATATGTAATCTCAAATCAAGAAAATAGGGAGCAAAATAGTTTTAAAAATTCTACTGATGTATTACAAAACTATGAACTTCAATATAACTCTGCTTTTTCTAAAAAGTGTGCTGGTATTGCTTTGAAATATGCAAATAAAAAAACAAAAGCACTAGACTTGGCATGTGGAACTGGAAGAATATCTTTTGAGTTGGCATGTGAGTTTGATAGAGTTGATGGAGTTGATGTCTCAGCTAGATTTATTAGTGTGGGAGTTGAACTGCAAGAGAAAGAATATTCAAAGTTTAAAGATAAGATTTTATTCTCTCAAGGTGATGCAAGAAATTTAAAACCAATTTTTAACTCTTATGATTTAGTAGTTTTTACAAATCTAAAAGAGCGATATATTGAGCTATCTCAGTTTTTAGTAGATGTGAAAAATAGATTAAATAAGGGTGGAATCTTTATTATGATTAATGAAAACAAGATAACAATGGATGATGATTTTGAATTTTTACATTGCGAAAATATTGAAGATTATGAAGTAAGTGTTTGGAGAAAAAAATGAGTTATGACTTTAGTGTTTCCACATGCCGAGAAGATACAAATGCTGAAAAATACATTTTAAGAGAAGAGTTATTTGGGACAGAGGATGTGATGCCTGTTTGGGTTGCTGATATGGATATAGATACTCCTGACTTTGTTTTAGAGGCTGTTAAAAAAAGGTTAGAACATCCGGTTTTAGGTTATGAGGAAGTTCCTAAGAGTGCTTTTTTAGCCCAAATAGAGTGGATGAAAAAAGAACATGGGATTAGTTTTGAGATTGAAGATATACTTTATTCTCATTCTGTTGTTGCTAGTATGAGTGTTTGTATTGAGGCTTTTAGTAATGAGGGTGAGGGAGTGATAGTTCAAACACCAGTTTATCCACCTTTTTTTCATAGTGTATTAAATTCAAAAAGAAAACTTATAAAAAATCCGTTAAAACAGTTGGC
>JAIOSY010000021.1 GCA_021107375.1 Sulfurimonas sp. | reverse complement strand
TCACCACCTTATGGACATGCTGAAGAATCCTCTTTGTCATCTTTTTCAAGAAGAGTTGGTATTGATGTTGAGTTTGCAATGAAAATATTAAAAGAGAAAAATATTGTAGTAGATTCTAAGAGACAAACACTCTTAGAAATTTCAAAAATCAATGGTGTTTCGCCTAAAGTTATCTATGATACAATAAAGGAAAAGTGATTTAGTAATGAAACTTAAAATCCTGCTATTAGAAGATGATATTGAACTAAATGATACGGTTACATCTTTTTTAACACATGAGGGTTTTGAGGTTACACAGAGTTTTGATGCTAAGGATGCCAAAGAGAAGGTCTTTGAATCAACTTTTGAACTTTGGCTCTTTGATGTTAAAGTGCCATTTGGAAGTGGTACTGAACTTTTAAAAGAGTTAAGAGTTGAGGGTTATGACACTCCTGCAATTTTTATTACATCTCTTAGTGGTGCTGATGATGTGGCATGTGGATTTGAGAGTGGGGGAGATGATTATATTCGTAAACCTTTTGTTCTTAAAGAGTTGAAAATGCGTATTGAAGCTGTTATAAAAAGAGCTTATGGCGTGGTAGAACAACATATAAAGATAGATGATTTACATAGTTTTGACTTACTAGAGAAAGTTCTATATGCAGGTGATGAGCGAATTGCTCTTAGACCTAAAGAGGCTATCTTGCTTGCACTTTTTTTACAACATAAAAATCATATACTTACAAAAGAGATGATATTTGATACTTTATACTCTTATGGTGAAGAGCCAAATGAGGGTAGTTTGCGTACATTTGTAAAAGTGTTGCGTCAGCATCTTTCAAAAACAAGAATAGAGACTATAAAAGAGGTTGGGTACCGTTTTGTTTGCTAGTGAGAAGAGTAGTTTATACCGTTTTTTATTGATTTATATTGGTTCATCATTATCTCTTGTAGCTATTGGTTTAGTGATTTTTTTTAATTATGAAAAACACCGTTTGATTGATTTTCAAAATTCTCTTATTAAAGTGCAAAGTGCAGTATTAGTTTCAGAATTAAGAGAGTTGCATAAATCAAAAAAGTATGAGATTATTTATCCTAAACATTCAGAGTTTCGTAGTGCTATTTATGATATTGATGCAAATTATATCTTTGGTGATTTTCATCCAAACTTTCCAGACTTAGATAAAGAGTTCTATCAAAAAAAAAAATACGCTTTTTTATGTGCAAAAAATTTATCCATATTATCTAGGTACAGCTTATATAGTAGTTCAAAAACCACTTAATCATAAGCCTATCACTTCCATGAAAACTAGACTGATTATTACTTTTTTTATAGCAATATTTTTTATTACCCTTATCTCTTATTGGCTTGGAAAATTATTTTTATCTCCTATGAGAAACTCTATAATACTTTTAGATAATTTTATAAAAGATACGACTCATGAATTAAATACTCCCATTAGTACAATTCTTACAAATGCAGAACTACTTAAAAACTTTTATCCCGAGCTTGAAACTTCAAAAGAACTTGGTCGAATTGAGAGTGCTTCTAAGAGGTTAAGCAGAATTTACGATGATTTAGCTTATCTTCATTTAAATCATAAGCGTCATTATAATATTGAGCAAGTGGATATTAGTGAATTTTTGAAAAAGAGGATTGATTATTTTAAAATTATTGCTAAGGCTAAACAAATTCAATTAACATATAAGATTGATGAATCTGTTTTGCTCTATATTGATAAAGAAGATATTACCCGTATAGTTGATAATCTCTTGGGAAATGCTTTGAAATATACCCTGCCTAATGGCAAAGTTGAGATTGTTTTAAACAATGAATATCTGAGTATAAAAGATAATGGTATTGGTATAGATAAAGTTGCTAAAGAGGAGATACTACAACGCTTTGTCAGAGTTAATAGTAGTGAAGGTGGATTTGGCTTGGGTCTGAGTATTGTTGTAGATATTGTTAAGTATTATAACTTTGATATAGATATTCAGAGTGAACTAAATAAGGGAACAAAAGTGAGTGTATTGTGGAAAAAATAGTTTTATTGATTTTTAGTGCTGTTTTACTTTTTTCTGATGAGAGTGCAGTCTCTAAATGTAATGAGTGCCATGCTAACTTTTTGGCTCCTCCATATAAAAAAGTTTATAAACATTATCTTTTAAAATATAGTTCTAAAGCAAGAGTGCAAAAAGCGATGATAGATTTTTTAAAAGCACCATCAGAGGAGAAAAGTGCAATGTCTAAAGGATTAAAGAAGCGCTTTAATCCTGATGAACACCTTGTATTTGATACTACTACAATAGATAAAGCTGTTAGAGATATTATTGAACAGGAAGATATTATTAAGAGATTTAAAAAAATCCCTTAAAGTATCTGTTTAGTTACCAAAAACTTGTTTAAGAAGTGAAGTGGTTTGTGCAACTGGATTTTCTCTTATCTCACCCTCTTTAGTAGCTATCATCTCAAAGAGTCCATCGATAGCTTTTTGTGTTACATAATCATCTAAGTTTTCATCTGTGTTTTGGGGTATGTACTGGTCTGCTCCATAGCTTTTTGCAAAATCCATTAAGCCACTACTTTTTACTAAGTCTTTACCATAAGTACCGTAATACTCATTAAATGTATCATAGTATGATGCAACATTATTCTCTTTCATAGCTGCTTGGATGATAGGTTTTATCATCTTTTGAAGATCTTTAGTTGTATGAGTTTTAAAGTACTGAGTTGCAGCATCTTTATCTCCAGCTAAAATATTTTTAGCATCATCTATAGACATGTCGTCAATAGAGTTTACAAGTATATTCGCAGTTTTTGGAGCAGCAGTTGTTGTTGCATTATTCATAGAGTTTATAAGGTCATCAGCAATTTTATCTCCACCAACACTTCTAATAAGAGATTCTGCTTTAGATAAGTTCTCTGGAAGAGGAATTTTAACAGATGCGTTGTTGAGATACCCTCCATCTTTGGAGAGCTCTTTTACTCCATAATCAACACCATTTTTTAGAGCTTCTTTAAGCCCATCACTTACAATTGATGAACTAAGTTCAGAAGTAGTTTTAGTTGTTGAAGGAGACTGTGTTGTTCCATTATTTGTAATTTCAGTGGCAGTTTGTATTAAACTGCCAAAATCAAAACTTTGAAGTAAACTTGTACTTAGTATTATTGTTGAAACGATTATTGTTTTTTTCATAAATATCCTTAAAAGCATAGATTGATTTTATGATTGTAGCATTTAAGCTTTAAAATTTAATTATGACGATTTAATACAAGTTAAAAATTAAATAATTGAGATACAATATTTAAAAAGAATAATGGCTATTAATGATATATAATATTTTTTCTCTATCAAAAGAGTTACAGACTATAGTCAAACAGTATGTAGTGATTAGTTCATTGGACGGAATTGATAACTTACTTTTTTTGCCAAATGGATGTAATTTTATAATTTTTAATAGAGGGGTAGATGCTTATACAAAAGTATATAACGAAGATAAAAAGTTTTTTATCCCTAAAAATTACTCCATAAGTATTAAACCTAATAAGGTAAAAAAAATTATTTTAAATGAGCAAAGTGGTTCTGCTGATATCAGCTTTCCTATAATCTTAGTAGAACTAACACCGATTGGTTTTTATAAACTGTTTAACATGGATGCTTCCGTATTAAATAAAGGTTATTTAGAGTTGGAAAATGAGATAGTTGAGAAATACTTTAAAGAGTTATATACTCATAGTAGTGTTGAATCTGAACTTGAGTACCTAAACAATTCATTAAGTGCTTTACTCTCTTCACAAAATAATTCCCACATGCCAATACAAGATGTAATTGATAAAATAATTAACTCTTACCATTTTGAAGTGACTGTTGAGAAGTTAACCCAAGAGTTTGGATGTAGTAGAAGTACAATGGAGCGAGATTTTAAAAAAATTGTAGGGTTAACTCCGAAGAATTTTATTTTTATTGCAAAATTTTGTAAGACAGTGTTAGCATATATTGAAGATGAGTGTACTTTTAAAGAGTTAACATATCTTTATAGCGATAGTTCCCATTTGAACGCTGTATTTAAAAAGTTTTTTGGTGTAAACCCAAGTGTTATTCTTAATGAAATCGCGAACAATAAGATAAAAATACATCAAATACAAAGAGTTAAAAAGTAGCTATATGATAAGTATTCAAAAGAAAAAATATCTAATACTTAAGAGTATTATTATTATCTTAGTCGCTTTAGTAATACTCTCTATAGTACGGGTGCTATCCCTCCATTATGACTTACTAGGTGATAGTTTGATATATATACTTGTTATTAAAGAGCTCTTTTTTTCTATTATATCTAGTATATTTGTTGTCTTGGCACTATATATTTTGATGAAAAAAGATATTCTTGTAATCAATAATAAAGCTATAAAGTATGCTTTTACAGATGGACTTACTGGTTTATATAATCGCCATTATCTAAATGATTTTTTACAAAAGTTTTCCTCATTACGAAAAGAGGATGCAAATTTTGCAATACT
>JAIOSY010000022.1 GCA_021107375.1 Sulfurimonas sp. | reverse complement strand
TAATCGCATCTGCAAGAGCATTAGGTGAAGTTGGCATAACAATGATGTTAGGAGGGAATATAATTGGTAAGACTGACACAATATCATTAGCTATATTTAATGCTGTATTTGATGGGGAGTATGAACTAGCAATGCTATTTAGTTCAATTTTAGTATCTATCTCTCTAGTAGTTTTTATATCTCTTCACTTTTTACAAAAGAAAGAAAAAATTATTTAATTACATAAAGGAAAAAAATGTTTAATCTAAACGACAATGAATTATTAGAATATATAAAAGAGGATTTAGCCTATTTTGATTTAACCACTTATCTTCAAGATAGTAGTGATAGCAAAGATAGATATATATACGAGAGAAGATATAATAGTATCTTGTTCTGAAGAAGCTTCTAGAATAGTAGAACTTCTTGGATGTAAGGTTGATTTTGTTATCCCATCAAAACAAAAAGTAAAAGCAGATGAAATTATTTTATCTTTTAGTGGAGATTATGAAAAAGTTCATCAAGCTTGGAGATCTTCACAGGTAATCTTAGAATATAGTTGTAAAATAGCAACTTTTACTTATGAAATGAAACAAGAAATTCAAAAAACTAACAATAATTGCGAACTATTAACAACTCGTAAAACATTTCCACTTTCTAAAAAGTTTTGTATTAAATCTATTATGGTTGGAGGTGCAATGCCCCATCGTTTAGGACTAAGTGAAACAATTTTATTTTTTCCTCATCATAGAGTTATTTATAAAGATAATAATTCATTTTATAAAGCTATAAATGAATTTAAAATAAAAGCACCAGAGAAGAAAATTGTAGTAGAGTCAAAAGATTTTGAGGATACTGTAATGTTAATGAAAAGTGGTGCAGATGTTATACAAATGGATAAAGTTAATATTTTACTTTTAAATAAAGTAATAAAATATAAAAATCAAAAATTTCCATATATAAAAATATTAGCCGCAGGTGGAATCAATAAAACAAATGCTAAAGAATTTGCACAAACAAATGTTGATGCTATCGTTACAAGTAGCGTATATTCTTGTGGTATGGCAAATTTAGGTACTAAAATTAAACTTTTACACTAAAGTAAAAAGAATTATTGAAATTTGGTATAATCACCAAAACATTTGAATACAGGAGTTAAAATGTTAAAAAAATTAATCATTATAAGTTTATTCGTAAATACTTATCTATTCGCAGGAGTTATAAATATAGCAGTCGCTGCAAATGTTAGTTATGCAATAGAGGATTTAAAAAAAGAGTTCAACAAACTTTATCCTGATACAAAAGTTAGAGTTACACTTGGTAGTAGTGGGAAACTAACTGCTCAAATAAAAAATGGAGCACCCTACCAACTTTTTATGGCAGCAAATATGAGATACCCTCAGGCTTTATATGATGATGGGATTGCTATAACTAAACCTATTGTATATGCACAAGGAACTCTCGCTTACCTTAGTAATAAGAAACAAGATTTTTCAAAAGGTATAATAATAATTAAAAATTCAAACATAGATAAAATAGCAATAGCAAATCCAAAAACAGCACCTTATGGTAAAGCAGCGATTGAAGCTATAAAAAATAGTGGCATTTATGATGATGTAAAGAAAAAATTTGTTTATGCAGAATCAATCTCCCAAACTGTCTCTTATACCGTAACAGCTACCGATATAGGATTCATCGCTAAATCTTCACTTTATTCTCCACATATGTCTAAATACAAAGAGGACATTAATTGGGCAGAGGTAGATTCTAAATTATATACACCTATAAATCAAGGTATTGTAATGCTTAAAAATACTAAAGAAAATGATGAAGTAAAAGCATTTTATACTTTTATGTTAAGTGATAAAGCAAAAAAAATATTAAATAATTTTGGATACATAGTACCATGAGTAATATTATAGCAACGGTATCAAAAATTCAAAATTGTGATAATTTACACTTAGTAGAATTCAACTTCAATAATCAATCTTTATCTATGGTTAGTTTAGAGTTAAATAAAAAAATAAAAATAGGAACACAAGTAAAATTAGTTATAAAACCATCACATATAACAATAGCAAAAAACTTTACTGGAGATATTAGCTATTCAAATAAACTAGATTCTACGATAGTATCTATAGAAAATGGTAAACTTTTAAGTAGTGTTAAACTAGATTTTTTTGATACTACTTTAGAATCAATCATTACTCACACTGCGTCACAAAAAATGAATTTACAAGTGGGTGATAAAGTTATAGCCTTCATCAAAGAGAGTGAATTATCGATAAGTGAGATTATAGATGCTTGAGATAATTTCAACATTAGAATTTGAGCCATTTTTACTCTCTTTTAAACTTGCTTCTATTACTACTTTAATTTTATTTATTTTATGTCTGCCATTAGCTTGGTATCTATCACAAACAAAATCAAAATCAAAACCATTTTTAGAAGCTATTACAGCTTTACCGATTGTATTGCCTCCATCAGTATTGGGATTTTATATTCTTTTTGCCTTATCTCAAAATTCACCGATTGGAATTTTCTTCGATGAATATTTTGATGTGAAACTTGTATTTAATTTCCCTGGACTTGTTGTAGCAAGTTGTTTTTACTCACTTCCATTTATGGTTCAGCCACTCCAAAGTGGTTTTGAAAATATAAATAAAAATATGCTCGAAGCATCATATGTATCAGGAAAAAGTAAATTCCAAACAATTTTTAAAGTAGCTTTACCAAATATAAAACCAGCACTAATGACAGCTATTATTGTAACCTTTGCTCATACTGTTGGGGAATTTGGAGTTGTTTTAATGGTAGGTGGAAGTATCCCAGAGGAAACAAAAGTAGCATCAGTTGCTATTTATGAGATGGTTGAAATCATGGATTATACAGGTGCTCATATATATAGTGCCATTATGCTAATAATTAGCTTTTTGGTACTGCTTAGTGTATATATATTTAATCATAAACAAAACAATAAATTTAGTGGATTACATAAATGATAAAAATAGATATTAATAAAAAACTCCATGGAAGTAATGGAGAGATGGGTTTAAATATAGATATTGACATAAAAGATAATGATTTTGTAGCTTTAGCTGGAGAAAGTGGAAGTGGAAAAACAACACTTTTGAGAATCCTAGCAGGACTTGAAGAGGTAAAAGGGACAATAAAAATAGGTGATAAAATCTGGCTTAATGATAAAATAAATCTTCCCCCTCAAAAAAGAGAAATCGGTTTTGTATTTCAAGATTATGCACTTTTTCCAAATATGAGTGTTGAAGAAAATTTACTATTTGTAAATAAAGATAAAAAAATGGCAAATCATCTACTAAATATTACAGAACTTACTAAACTAAAAAAACGACTCCCAAATACACTTAGTGGTGGACAAAAACAACGGGTGAGTTTATGTAGAGCGTTGATGAATAAACCTAAGTTATTACTTATGGATGAACCATTATCTGCTCTTGATCCAAGTATGAGAACAAAACTACAAAATGAAATTTTAACACTTCATAAAGAGTTCAAAACAACAACTATCATGGTAAGCCATGACCCAAGTGAAATCTATAGACTTAGTAATCGTGTTTTAGTTTTAAACCAAGGAAAAATTATAAATGATGGAAAACCAAAAGATATACTACTTAGAACAACTGGTTCACAAAAGTTCTCTTTTGAGGGAGAACTTTTAGATATAAAAAAAGTTGATGTAATTTACATCGCAATCATATCTATAGGTCAACAATTAGTTGAGATAGTCGTTACGGCTGAAGAAACAAAAAACCTAACTATAGGCGATATTGTTAATGTTAGTACAAAAGCATTCAACCCAACTATCACCTATAAAAAAACTAATTAAATCTCACAAAGAGATTTATCTCTTGAATTTAACATAGTTTTTGAGTTAGTTAGATACTCATCTACTTCTATCGCACATTCACGACCCTCATAAATTGCCCATACAACTAGAGATTGTCCTCTTCGGCTATCTCCTGCACTAAATACTCCATCAACTGATGTTGCAAATCCAGTTGTTTTAATATTACTTCTCTCATCCGTATCAAGACTCAACTCTTTTATAACATCATCTTGTAATGGTCCTAAAAATCCCATAGCTAGAAGAACTAAATCTGCTTTTAGTACAAACTCACTTCCCTCTATCTCTTTAAAACCTCTACCTTCCCATTCAATTTTTACACAGTTTATACCTGTTACCTCTCCAAGCTCATTTTTTATAAATGATTTTGAAAGTATATTAAAATCCATTTCACAACCCTCTGCTTGAGAAGTTGAAAGTTTAAATACTCTAGGATAAGTAGGCCAAGGCATATCATCAGTTCTTTCTAACGGAGCTTTTGGCATTAACTCTATCTGAGTTACACTCGCAGCACCCTGACGAATAGAGTTTCCAACACAGTCACTTCCTGTATCTCCCCCACCTATTACCACAACATGTTTATCAGTTGCCAAAATAGACTCTTCATCAGAAAAACTCTCACCCTCAACTCTTGAGTTGCTTTGAGATAAAAATTCCATAGCAAAATGGATATTGTTTGCATCACGATTATCTATCGGTAAATCTCTAGGATTTCCAGCACCAGTTGAGATTATAACTGCATCATTTGAGTTTTGTAATTCACTTAAAGGAATATCTACACCAATATTTGCATCAGTTATAAACTTCACACCCTCTTGGCTCATCAAATCAACTCTTCTTTGAACAACATCTTTTTTATCTAATTTAAAGTTAGGAATACCGTATCTTACAAGACCACCGATACGACTATCTTTTTCATATACTGTTACATTGTGTCCAGCTTTATTTAACTGATTTGCAGCTGAGAGTCCTGCTGGTCCACTACCAACGATAGCAATATTTTTACCCGTCTGTCTCTTTGGTATTTGTGGTTTCATCCACCCTTTTTTATAAGCTTTTTCTATTATAGAATACTCTATATTTTTAATCCCAACAGAAGTTTCATTCATTCCAAGTACACATGCCGTCTCACAAATTGCAGGACAAACACGACCAGTAAACTCTGGAAAGTTATTTGTACTCATTAAAGTTCTAAAAGCATTTTCCCATTTTCCACGATAAACTTGATCATTAAATTGAGGTATAAGATTTCCTAATGGACAACCAAAGCTAGAGTGACAAAATGGTACTCCACAGTCCATACATCTTGCTCCCTGTAATTCCATCTCATCTTTGCTTAAAGGTGTTGTAAACTCATTATAATGTTTTATTCTCTCAACAACAGGTGCTAATGTAAAGTTTTTTCTTTCGTAATCTTTAAATCCAGTTATTTTTCCCATAATCCAATTCCCCTTAAGCGCTTATATGTGATGTAACATCTTGCTCATCTTTTAATCTTTTTTGATGTGCAAGTACTCTTTTGTAATCTCTTGGCATAACTTTAATAAATTTAGTTTTATTATTTTCCCAATCAG
>JAIOSY010000122.1 GCA_021107375.1 Sulfurimonas sp. | reverse complement strand
TCACCAGCTTACAAAAATATTTTTGCAGCAGGTATCGCTTTTGCACCTCCACATCCGATTTCAAAACCGATGAAATCAGCTAATGGAACTCCAATCACACCAACTCCTCCAAGAACTGGTATGCCATCTGCGATGATGGGTAAGGCAGTAACTGCAAGTATCTGTGATATGATGAATGGTGTATCTGATGAGCCTACACATACATCATGTATGGCAGAGATGGGTGCAGCTTGTGTTGCTTCTGCTGGTAAGGGAATGTTTAGTGGAACAGCAGCTGCGATGACAGTTTTTCCAATTGTTCCAGATTTTAAAAAGTACCCCGGAACGGGTCGTGATATCAACGGTACAACTGGTGAGATTGGTCTTGCTGCTCACTGGGTTAAACATTTACTTCACTATGCATTTATTTGGAAAGCGAAGCTTAAACCAGGTTGGACTTTAATCCCAGAGTAGAAAATAAAAAATGAAATAAATTAAAGGAAAAATAGTATGAGTACAGAACAAAAAGTAAATAAAAAACATTCACATGTACAGCATGTTGAACCATATACGCCACAGTTTGGTACGATGATACCAAGTAGTAGTCAAAAATTTTTAAGAAAATGTGTCCTTTGGCAGATAGTTAGATTTATAGGTATTAATCTTAAAATGACTATTTTAATTTTAAAAAGTCACCACTAAATTTATTTTAGTTCCATCCATTCCTATGCTGTGCATGGGAATGAATACAATAGAAACTAAAAGAATTTCACTTTCTTGACATATATCATCTTTTTGATTTTGATTATCAGTTATACTTCGCTTAATTTAAATAAGACAATATTTGTCCGATTTAAAAATTTTAGAGCGTAATGCGTTCTTACCAAGGAAATAACATGAAAAAAATTATGTTAACAACAATTTTATTATTAAGTGCTGCTCAAGCAGAAAATATAGTTCACTACGACACTAGAGATACGGAAAAATCAGCTATCAGTAAACCTAATCATCCAACTACGGATCTTTATAGTAAAAAGTAAATTGTAACGAGAGAACTTTATTTTAGTTTAGACTTCGATGGGTATAAAACTTTACCAGATGGAACAACTAATGATGATGTTTTAAGATGCACATCCTGATCATCAAAAAAGATATGTGCTTTAAATGATTTCAGGATTTTGCTTTTATCAATTCCACCTAGAAAAAATGCTTCATCTACATAAACACCCCAGTGTCTAAGTGTTTTTATAACACGCAAATCAGATGGTGCATTTCTTGCTGTTACGATTGCAACTCTAACAGGTGAGTATTCTGTTCTCATAGGAAGTCTCTCTTGTAGTTTTGCAAGTTTTTTTAAAAATGAGGCGAATGGACCTTCATTCATAGGAATATTTTGAGATTGATCTTCATTTTTATGAAAAGCTTCTAGCCCATTTTCTTTATAAACAACTTCACTACTTTCATCAAAAATAACAGCATCACCATCAAGAGCAATTCTAACTTGCCCATCCTCTACTTCACATTTATACTCTGGTGGGGTGGAAAGAACTGCAGATGCACATGCCATAGAGTCTATAACTTTTTGAGCATCATTTTCATTTGTTGTAAGAAAAAGGTCAACATCAAAAGCTTCAATATAATCAGCAGAAGATTCACCAGCCGTAAAGGCTGAACGAGTTATATTTAGTTTTAGTTTTCTAATTGTATTTAAAACTCTTACCCCAGTATCTGGAGAATTTCTTGACATAACATCAACTTCAATAAGAGGTGTATCGCCCTCTTGTTGATACCAATTTAAATCAAGAAGTGCTTTGATGAAACTAAATCCAATTCCTTCATTAAGTATAGTATTTTCATTTTTAAGCATATATTCTCTATATATCTCAATAGCTTTATCTGGATGATTTTTATACTCTTTTTTAAATAATTCATCTGCCTCAGATAAGTCAAATAAAGCTGTAGCTGATATACCAATAACAAGTGTATTTTCTAAGTTTAATACCAAAATATATCCTTTTTGTAAGCATATTATAGTAGAATAATTTTAATGGAGTTTGCAGGTGTCATATTTTGTATATATTTTAAAATGTTTTGATGATACTCTTTACACTGGTATCACAACAGATATAAATCGTCGTTTGGATGAACATAATACCTCTGATAAAGGTGCGAAATATACAAAAGTAAGACGACCAGTTAAGTTAGTTTATTCTGAACAGTCAGAAAACAGAAGTTCTGCTTGCAAACGAGAATATGAGATAAAACAATTAAAAAGAGAAGAAAAATTGAGGTTGATAAGTACCTCTCCATAAATAACCCCAACTTCAGAAGCTTAAAAAGAGGGCTAATGCAAGGCGAAGATTCGTAGGAGCTACTAGTAGCTTCAAGGATCTTCAACGAAGCAGTAGCCCTCTTTTTAAACTTCCCTTCAGGCGATAAGAAAATAGCCCTATTGCGTCGTTAGATTCATTTGAACTAGTAAACTAGTCCTGCATAAATCTGTCTAGCACTAGAACTATTTACTTATCGCTGAAATTGGGGTTATTTATGGAGAGGTACTTAAATGCTTAAAATATATGTAGATGCTGATGCCTTTCCTAATTTACTAAAGCCGATTTTATTTCGTTCAATAGAGCGACTAAAATTAGAAACTTTTGTAATAGCCAATAAAAAAGTCAATATTGGTAAAAGTGATTTAATCACTTATATGATTGTAGATGCTGGAGCTGATGAGGCTGATCATAAAATAGTAGAGATGCTGCAAGAGGGTGATTTAGTGATTACTGCTGATATTCCCTTAGCCGATAGAGTTATCAGTAAAAATGCACATGCCATAGATCATAGAGGCGAGTTGTATAGTGTTGATAATATTAAACAGTATTTAGCGATGAGAGATTTGATGGAAAAAATTAGAGAGAGTGGTGAAGTGACACGAGGACCAAAACCATTTGGAGTAAAAGATGCTCATGAATTTGCAAATCAGCTAAATGCTTTTTTATCAAAGTATTGTAAAAATTAGTCTAACTTCCAGTAGTAAATCTCATACCTATTTCCGATACTATATAACTCTTTTTCATTTTTAAACCAGATTTGAGTTAGTCTGACAGCTAAAAGTAAATAAGATAATAATGAGGTAAATAGTATGAATTTAAACAATAATAACCTTTGTTTTTGACATTATACAAAAAAATTTTCTTTTGTGAAGATATGTGATGAAAGTTTATATTATAAAAAACCGTACTGCCATTCATATGTAAAAAGGTTTTAAAAACTAATGTAAAAGTTTAATCGTTCTGTTGTATAATGATATAAATTATTGGATGTGAGGTGTGTTTATGTCATTTAGCTTATCAGATTTAAAAGAGTATAACTCTGAATTATTGAACCTTTTAACACAGCATTTACCAGATATGCTTTGGGTTAAAGATTTAGATGGTATTTATTTATATGCAAATCAATCTATTTGTGATGGTCTTTTGATGGCAAAGGATGTAAGCGAGCCTATTGGCAAAGGTGATGTTTTCTTTGCTCTTAGGGAAAGAGAAGCCCATAAAGATAAACCTGATTGGCATACTTTTGGTGAACTATGCTTTAATAGTGATTTAGATGTTATAGCACAAAATAAAGCCATGAAGTTTGAAGAGTATGGTAATGTAAAAGGTGAACTTATGTACTTAGAGGTATATAAGGCTCCTTTTTATGATAAAGATGGGAATATTATAGGTACAGTTGGTGCTGGTCGTGATATTACAAAGTTAAAAAAAATACAAACAGATTTAGAAAATAGTTTGAAAATTCTAAATGAGCAAAGAGAACAGTTAGAATATCAAGCAAATCATGATTCACTTACAGATTTACCTAATCGAATTTTATTTATTGATAGGCTTCAACAGGCAATACGATTAGCAGATAGAAATAATTACAAAGTAGCAGTTTTATTTATTGACTTAGACCACTTTAAAGAGATAAATGACTCACTAGGGCATCATATCGGCGATAAAATATTAATTGAATTTTCTAAGAAAATGAAATCTGAAATACGAAAATCTGATACTATTTCAAGACTTGGTGGGGATGAGTTTTGTATTATTTTAAATGATATTACAACTACAGATTATGTAACAAGTTTCCTTATCGATAGTTTAATGATGATAAAAGACCCTTTTATTATCAACGAGAGAAAACTTCATGTTGGAATGAGTATAGGTGTATCTATGTATCCTGATGATGGAGATAGTGCAACAAATTTACTAAGAAATGCTGATGCAGCTATGTATAAAGCAAAAGATAGTGGTAGAAATACTTATAGTTTTTATGATGAAGAGATGACTAAAAAAGCTTTAGAAAGAGTTGTCTTAGAAACAGCACTTAGAAAGGCTTTTGTAGATGATGAACTAGTTGTTTATTTTCAGCCTCAGCTGAATGCAATTGAGAATAAGATTGTTGGTATGGAAGCTCTTGTTAGATGGGAACATCCTAGTTTAGGTTTAGTATTTCCTGATAAGTTTATCCCTCTTGCAGAGCTTACCGGTTTAATAGTTGAACTAGATAGAATAGTAATGAAAAAAGCACTTCGTCAATTTAATCAGTGGCATAAGAATGGATTAAACCCTGGTAAGCTTTCATTAAATCTAGCTATTAAGCAGATGGAATCAGATGATTTTATAGATTTTTTTGAAGAACTATTAAGTGATGAAAATTATGATTATGCAAATATAGAACTTGAAGTAACAGAGAGTCAGATTATGAATAATCCAGAAAAATCAATAAAAGTTTTAGAAAAGCTTAATAAACTTGGTATATCTATTGCAATCGATGATTTTGGAACAGGTTATTCATCTTTGGCATATCTTAAAAAATTACCAATTAGTAAATTAAAAATTGATAAATCTTTTATAGATAATTTACCTGATAATTTAGAAGATATTGCTATT
>JAIOSY010000139.1 GCA_021107375.1 Sulfurimonas sp. | reverse complement strand
TTCATCAATAGTAGAGACAATTATGAAATTATATAAAGGTTAATTAGGTGATAAAATGAAAACTATTAAACTCTTTATTATTGATGATTCTGCAATTGTCCGCCAAACAATATCTAGGTTGGTAGAGAATGAGGAGGGTATTGAGCTATTGGGTGTTGCTGCTGATCCTATTTTTGCTATGCAAAAGTTTAAGACTACAGGTATTCCTGATGTGCTTATTTTAGATATTGAGATGCCTCGCATGGATGGAATCACATTTTTAAAACAAATTATGAGTGAAGAGCCTATAGCTACTATTATTTGTTCTGCTGTTGCTAAATCAGGTAGCAATAAAGCGATAGAAGCATTACAGGCTGGAGCAGTAGAGCTTATAAAAAAACCAAATCTTCAAACAAAAGCATTTTTAGAACAATCCAAAACAAGTTTAATAAACTCGATAAAAGCAGCATCCAATGCAAAACTAAAAAAGATACCAAATAGACAAATAAAATCAGATTCTAAAATTATAAATAAAATTGAGAGTACGGATAGTATTATTCATAAAAAAACACCTCCATTAGTAACTGGACAAAAAGTTATTGCTATTGGTTCATCTACAGGTGGAGTTCAGGTAATTGAAAAAATAATTACATCCTTACCATCTACAACTGTACCTATTTTAATAACACAACATATGCCAGCTGGTTTCACAAGTTCACTTGCAAAAAGACTTGATGCAATTTCAAAAATAAGTGTAAAACAAGCTCAAGATGGTGAGGTTATAGAGTCATCAATTGTATATATTGCTCCTGGAGATAAGCATATGTTAATTCAAAAAGTAGGTTTAAAATATATTATAAATATTAAAGATGGTCCAAAAGTTTCACATCATCGTCCAAGTGTTGATGTACTATTTCGTTCTTTTGCAAATGAAGTTGGAAAAAGTGCTGTAGGCATTATATTAACAGGAATGGGTAATGATGGAGCACACGGTATGAAAGAGATGTTTGATGTAGGTGCAAAAACTTATGCCCAAGATGAAGAGAGTTGTGTTGTTTACGGTATGCCAAATGAGGCAGTAAAATTAGGTGGAATTAAAAAATCTTTTAATATTAATAAAATTATTGAGTTAATTCAGTCTATACTGTAACTGAATATAATTTTTGATAAAAAAGAGACAAAAGGTCAGACAATGTATGATACAAAAAAAATAAAAGAGGTTTGTTCAAAATTTTCAGTTTTACTAGTAGATGATGAAGAAGCTGCAAGAATTCAAGTAAATAATATTTTAATATTACTCTTTGATACGGTATATGTAGCAAAAGATGGTGCTGAAGCTTTTGAAATATATAAAGAAAAAAGACCAGATATAATCATAACAGACTTAACTATGCCTCGTATTGATGGTTTTAAACTTATAGAAATAGTTCGTACAATATCTCTTAAACAAAAAATCGTTGTAATGTCTGCACATACAGAAACAGAGATTATAGTAAAAGCTATAAAAAGTAGTGTAGATGGATATATTCTTAAACCAATTGAAGCTAAACAGATGTTTGAGACTATTGAAAAAACATCAATCTCTTTGAAAATGGAGAAAGAGAATGAACTATATCAAGAAAAACTAAAGAGTAAAATAGATAAACAGGCAAAACAACTTATTGAACAACAAGAGTATGATTTTTTAACGGGATTGCCAAATAAAGAAAAATTACAGTTAGATTTCAAAAGTAATAATTGTAGTGAGATTATTTTACTTAATATTGATAATTTTTCACAGATCAATAGTATTTATGGATATGAAGAGGGAGATAGTCTTCTTAAAAAAATTGCACAATTTTTGCAATTTATAGTGGGTGATGTACTATATAAAGGTAATGGAGATGAGTTTTTTATTGCTCTTGAGTCATTTACACCTGAAGAAGCATTAGCTTTGGCTGAAGATTTGAAACAAAAAATATATACTAAGCGTTTTAAAATAAGCTCATCATTTGTCCGTGTTACATTTTCTATGGGTATAGTTTCTATTGATGACGATGATGATGAGTTTCCATATTCTAAAGCACAACTTGCAATTACTAACATGCGTAAATTACATAAGAATGTTATAGGACATTACCACAAAAAATTGCAAAATGAAAATTATCAGCATCAGATGCATGAATGGGCACATAAGGCTAAGTTGGCACTTGATTTTGATTTGTTAGTACCTTATTATCAACCTATTATAAATATATCCACAGGTGAGATTGAAAAGTATGAGTGTTTAGCTCGTATCTTAGAACGGGAGAAACCTATAAGTCCTTTTTATTTTATTGAACCAACTAGGGTAGCGGGTATGGTCACTGATATTACAAGACGGATGATTTTAAAAGCTTTTGAAACATTTTCTAAATCAGATAAAGAATTTTCTATAAATATTACTGATGATGATTTTAGAGAGGAGTATTTAATAGAGTTTTTGCAAGAACAGTGTAAAAAGTACAATATTAAATCCTCAAGAGTTGTTCTTGAGGTATTGGAAAATATTAGTGATTATGATGCTAGTCATGCTATACAGCAAATGGATAGACTAAAGGAAATCGGATTTCAGATTGCAATAGATGATTTTGGGGCAGAGAGTTCTAATTTTGCGAGGGTACAAAAATTGCAGATAGATTATATTAAAATTGATGGTGGTTTTATTAAAGATATTGCACAGAATAGAAATAGTTTAATAATTGTAAAAACAATTATATATTATGCAAAAAGTAGTAATCTTAAGACAATTGCAGAGTATGTGCATAATGAAGAAACATATAATATTATAAAAGAATTAGGGATAGATTATGCGCAAGGTTATTTTTTATCTGAGCCTTTAAAAAGTATATTATAAGGGGATTTAAATGTATAATTTAAATTATAAATATAAAGATGACGAATTATTAAAAAGCTGGTTAAAAGAACACAATATTGCTTCTCAAAAGGAGTGTTTGGTACAATTTTTCAGTGGAATAGCAAAAGAGAAGGAGATGCAAAACATTTCTGCGTTACTTACAACCTTACTTCCAAGTGCACATATCATAGGTGTCACTACAGATGGTGAAATTTGTGAAGATGAGGTTAGTTTAAATGAAATTAT
>JAIOSY010000259.1 GCA_021107375.1 Sulfurimonas sp. | reverse complement strand
AGTTAGTGAAGATGTGGCAAAGAGTGCTATAAGAAAAATTTTCAACTCTAAAGTAGTTGGACATAACATTAAGTTTGACTTGCATTTTGTGAGTAGATTTTTAGATGATGATACCTTAGAAGTATATGCCGACAGTATCATCCTAGCATGGCTTGTAAACCCTGAAAGTGGTTTGGCTATGGATAAACTAGCTGATAAGCTTTTAGACCACACAATGGTAGCTTTTAAAGATACAGTAAAAAAAGGTGAGACTTTTGCAGATGTGGATTTAGACTCGGCATGTGGATATGCAGCTGAAGATGCTTTTATAACTCTAAAACTATTTCATCTTTTAAATGAGAAATTAGAACTTCAAAGTGCTTCTCACTTGATTGAAGAGTCTTGGCATGTGGAGATACCTTTTATCACTACACTTTTAGGGATGGAAAAAGAGGGTATAAAGGTCGATGGTGCCTTTTTAGAGGAGTTTTTGGTTGAGGTTAAAGAGAAACTTGAAAACTTGACTAAAAATATTCACAAGTTAGCCCAGAGTGAGTTTAACATCAACTCCACAAAACAGCTAGGTGTTGTACTTTTTGAGCATCTTGGACTTCCAGTTGGTAAGAAAACTAAGACAGGTTACTCAACAAATGAGGCTGTTTTATCATCGCTAAAAGATAGCCATGAGATTATCCCTTTACTTTTAGAATATCGTGAGGTTTATAAGCTTTACTCAACTTACATTGAGCCACTTTTAAAACTCTCAAAAGAGGATAAAAAAAGTAGAATTCATACTTCTTTTGTTCAAACTGGAACTGCAACAGGACGACTAAGTTCAAAAAATCCAAACCTACAAAATATCCCTGCAAGAAGTGAGTTAGGACTTAAAATTCGAGAGGCTTTTGTGGCAGAAGGTGGCAAAAAGTTAATCGGTATAGATTACTCACAAATTGAGCTTAGACTTTTGGCTCATTTTTCACAAGACCCTACATTGATAGATGCATTTAGACATGATAAAGATATTCATATGCAAACAGCTATTGCTCTTTTTGGTGAAGATGAAGCTCCAAGTAAGAGAGGTATTGCAAAAACTGTAAACTTCGGACTTCTGTACGGAATGGGGCAGAAAAAACTCTCAGATACTTTAGGTATTACAACAAAAGAAGCTAAGGGAATTATAGAGAGATATTTTGAGTCATTTCCAACTGTAAAAACTTACTTTAGAAGTATAGTTGATTACTCAAAAGAGTATGGATATGTTGAAACCTTGCTAAAAAGAAGAAGATACTTTGACTATGAAAATGCAACGCCAATGTTTAGAGCAGCATATGAGAGAGAATCAGTAAACTCTCTTTTTCAAGGAAGTGCAAGTGATTTAATCAAGCTTTCAATGAATGAGATTGATAAAGTTATAAAAGATGAAAATCTTAATGCAAAAATGCTTCTACAAATCCACGATGAGTTGATTTTTGAAGTAGATGAGACTCAAGCTGAGGCTTTAGGAAATCGTTTTAAAAAGATTATGGAAGGTATTTATGAGTTAAACATCCCTTTAAAAGCTAGTATGAATATTGGTGATAATTGGGGTGAGTTAAAATAATCACTTTTTATTTGTAGTTTTATAGATAAAACTAAATACTTCTGCAACAGCTCGATAAAGTGCTTCTGGTACCTCTTTATCGAGTTCAACTTTTGATAAAAGTTCCATCAAATCTTCATCTTTTTTTATTGGTAAGTTGTGTAATTGGGCAATTTTTATGATGTTATCAGCTGTATGACCTTCACCTTTTGCAACAACACGAGGTGCATTTTCTTTATCTTTGTCATATCTAAGAGCGGCGGCTTTTTGCTTACGATTCGGCATTTAGTGCCTCACTGTATTGAATTTTTAGAAGTGCTAATTTATGGCACTTTCCACTTTGAATTCTTATCATGCTTTTACCTCAAATCCCATATAAATATTATCTTCTTGGTTTTGATATGGGGATATTGGTGCTTTTATTTTTGGCTCATAGACTCTTATCTCTCTTGGGGTAACTTGTATATCAATCAGTGCTGAACGAAGTGATGGGATATTTTCTTTTAGTAGAGTTTTTAATTTTTCACTTGATGAATAAATATGCAGATTTAGCTGATTTTTTTCAAAAAGGGTTAGTTTTAGATTTAACTCTCCATACTCTTTTAATTTTAAATCAATATCACAATAAAATTTCTCATCTTCATCTTTTTTTAACTCAATATTTCCATCTTCTAACATATCCCATGAAAAAGGGAGATATAAAGATGAACCATTACTAAGGTGAGAAAGTAATTGGTAGTGGTCTATTTGAAGAGAAAGTTTATCTATATGTTTTAAAATCTCATTTTGATTGGCATGTGGAGATTTTGCCATCTCTTCACTCGTTTGCATTAGTATTGCTTTTAAATCACTAGAGATTATCTCTTTTACATTTTGTGCAGAATTTAATTTTTCAGGTGTATTTAGTGTTTGGAGTTTATTTAAAATTAGATTTGTATCTTTGGAAAAAATTGGGTCAGCTTTTAAGATTACATCTTTTATATTTTGGTTTAGTTTTGATATATCATTGGATAGATTTTTATCAATAAATTTTTCTATAGAATCAATACCTTTAAGTGATTGAAAAATCTTTTCTAAAGAGTTAATTATACTTTTTGATTCCATTGTAAAGCTTTTGTTAATATTTAAAGAGATTTGTTCTAAAGATTCTTTTATAGAAGAGAGTTTAAAATTTTGGGGAGTTAAATTTTTTACTTGAATAAGGTGTTCTAATTTTTCCAAGGCTTTATTTAGAGTAGGGTTATGGATAGTATCTATCCCTTTTTGTGCTGTTTTTAGTTTTGATATTAGGTTTTCAATATTTGATGATAGTTGTGCTAAGATTTTTTGATTTGCTCGGTTTTCTTTTGTTATATCTATGTTTGAAGCAGCTTTTAAAATCTCATTATTTAGTAAAATTTTTACTTGATTTGATATTGCTTTAGCTGATGGTGATGAACTGTTTTGTAAAGTTTCTACAAGTGAAGTAAGCGTATTTTTAAGTTCAAGTTGTGGATTTTTTGCATTTTTTATACGAGATTCTAAAAATACTCCAGAGTTTTCAAGTTTTTGTTTTAGTTCACTGTTTTTTAAATCTTTTATATCTGTAAGAAAGTTTTTTAATGTTTTTTCTATTGGTAGTTGTTCTTTATCTGATTTTATAGAGTTTAGTAAATCTTTGATAGTGCTAGATACATCTCCAAGATTTTTAAGTGTTGGATTGTTTTTAACAAGTTCTAATAATGCTTTATCTGAAGAACTGCTATCTCCACTTTGTTTTAAAATAGTATTCATTACAGATTTTAAATCTTTGCCATTTGAGATGATTTCAAGCTCTTTTGGTGTAGCATTACCCAACACTTTAGCAAGTGCTTTATTTGTGTTTGGAAGTATGATGTCGAGTTGTTTGTAGCTTGAAATATTTATCATAGTTAAGTATATCGTTAAAGGTGTTAAAAACTTGAGTATAATTATAAAAAATATTGAGAGAAACTTATGAAAAAGAAAGTAGAAAAAATTTTAGAAATTTGGCATAAACATTTTGAAGATGAAGATAAACAATACAGTGAGTTTGAGAGTTCAGATATAGAGTATTTTGTATCATGTTTGCTTTATAATCATCTTGCATTCCAAAAAGCACTTGATACTATGAAGACTATTGATTTATCATATGATTTTATTTCGGCATGTGGAGATGAGTATGATGAGATACTTTCTATTATTAAAGGTATAGAGATTAACGATGAGGGGCAAAAAATAGAGTTCTTGCAAAACTTTATAAAAGAGTCTCAGGCTAAATACTCTGCTGATGAATTATACTTGCTAAATCGTATGGAGTACCATATTGATGGAGTTATGCAAAGATATGAGAGTGGTGAAGAGGCTAAAAAAGTTGAGTTTGTAGCACCTAAGAAAAAATCATCAAATCCATTACTGAGATAATCATGAAAAAATATCTAATAACTTCAAGAGAATTTTATACAGATACCCCTGCTATTTTTAGAAATATTTTGCATGAACAGTGTCAAATCCACATGCCAGAGTATGCTCTTTATAGAGATAAATCAAATCCAAATTATGATATTCAAGCTGCCCATTTTGTAGATGTTTGTAAGCAGTTTGAGGGTATAAAAAGTTTTATACATCAAAAAATAGATTTAGTAAAAGAGTTAAATGCTACAGGTGTTCACCTTACTTCAAAACAGTTTGATGAAATCCCACATGCCAAAGAGCTGGGTTTAGAAGTAATAATCTCAACTCATACTCACGAAGAGGTTTTAAAAGCTGAGAAGTTAGGTGTTGATGGGGTGACATATAGTCCTATCTTCACTTCTCCAGGAAAGGGTGAGCCAAAGGGAATACAAGACTTAAAAGAACTACTAACAAAAACAAAGTTAAAAGTTTTCGCTCTTGGTGGTATAGTTGAACCTAAACATGTGGATATGATAAAAGAGGTTGAGTCTTACGGTTTTGCTTCAATTCGCTACTTTTACTCAGAGTAGTTTCCCAGCCAAGTATCCACTAGAAAAAGACCATTGAAGATTGTAGCCTCCACATGGACCATCTAGGTTCATAATCTCTCCACAAAAGTAAAGTCCATCTATAATTTTACTCTCCATTGTTTTTGGATTTATCTCTTTTAGGTTTATCCCACCTCTTGTTATCATTGCCATTTTAAAGCCATCGTGTCCAGAGATTGTTAAAGGTGTCCATGTTAAGAGTTGGATGAGTTTAGCTTTGTTTTTACCCTCTATCTCTTTGTTTTTGGCATGTGGGTTTATCTCTGCTAATTTACAAAGTTCTACACTTATGGCATGTGGAAGTAGGGTGGATATAATCTCTACTATTTCGGCATGTGGATTTTTAGATAGTTCATTTTTTAGATGTTTAGAGATTTGTTCTTCGTTCATCCCTTTTGTGAGATTTAGAAGTAGTGGAACTTCACCATATTTTTCTAAAAGTGGAGTTATCTCTCTTGCAAAGTCTAAAATCACAGGACCTCTAACTCCAGTTTTTGTAAAGATTAAATCTCCAGTCGCACGAAGTTTTTTATGCTTTTTTAAATCTACTTTTAACTCAACTTTAGGGATTGTATCTGCTCTACAATTAGTCACCCAATCCTCTTTAGTTTTAAGTGGCATCATTGCAGGGTGGAGTTGTGTGATTTTGTGTCCTACTTCAGAAGCAATACTGTAACCATCTCCCTGGGCACCTAAAACTGGATAACCAAGTCCACCAGTTGCTAAAACTACATTATTTGAGTGAAAAATCTCATCATCTGTTTTAACTCCAATAATTTTTGAGTTTTCATATAAAATATTTTCAACTTTTTTACCACATTTTACCTCTACTCCAACTCTGTTCATTTCATCTTGAAGAGCTTTTATAATAGTTACAGAGGAGTGAGAAGTTGGAAAAACTCTAAAGCCAT
>JAIOSY010000035.1 GCA_021107375.1 Sulfurimonas sp. | reverse complement strand
ATGGGGCAAAGACCAATGAGCCAAAATAAAGATTCTCTTCAAACTGTTTTAAATGAGAGTAATTGTGATGGGATTCTTCTTCGTCCATTATCTGCAAAAATGTTGCTTCCAACAATAGCAGAAGAGAAAGGCTGGGTAGATAGAGATAGATTAGAAGGTATTACAGGACGAAGTAGAGAGAGACAGTTGATTCTTGCTAAAGAGATAGGCTTAGCAGATTTTGAATCTCCTGGTGGAGGTTGTCTTTTAACTGATGAAAATTTTGCAAAAAAGATGTTTGATTTTATTAAACATGATAAGTTTGAAGTTAAAGATATTCCTGTTATGAAATTTGGTCGTCATTTTCGTTTAAAAGATGGAGCAAAACTTATTGTTGGTAGAGATAAAGAGGAAAATGGTTATCTTCAAGATATAGATAATGATAAGTTTTATCACATAAGAACAGTTGGTATTCCCGGTCCACATGCAATGCTTTCTAAAAATGCAACTAAAGATGATAAAGAGTTAGCAGCTAAAATTATACTTACATATTGTAAAACAAGTGTGCAAAATAGTTACACTTTATCTTTTGATGGGGAAGAACTAAGTGCTTCACCTTTAGAATCAAGAGCTGAAATAAAACCTTTTACAATTTTATAATATACTTATAAAAGTTAAAAATAGGGGAGAGTAATTATTATGGCTGGAATACATTTTACATTTGAAGATTTTAAACAACTACTCGCTTTAAATATGGGAATATCTGATAGACTTGATGAAAATCGTGCTGAGAGTTTTACTTTGCTGTATTGTAATCTTATTGAGATAGATCAAGAGATTATTGATAGTTCATTAGGGGAGATACTTAGAACCTCAGATTCTATCGTTAATCATGAAAAAGATTACTTTTTTGTTTTACCATACACTGATAAATATGGAGCAGATATAGTTAAAAAGATGTTTGATGAGTTTTATGGAAAATATCTTAATTCATTTATGCTTAGCTATCCAGCAGATGGTGAATCACCAGAAGAGTTGCTTGGAAATATGCAAGATAGCGTTAGCACTTTTTATAAAGATGATTTACATTGCTTAGACAGATTTGCTAAAGCTATTTAGCTGTTTTTTTATAAAAAGAGATAGCATCAGCTATCTTTTGCTCTTTATATAACTTTTTATCACACACATACCTACACCTTATTTTTTTATTATTTATGGCCTGAGTATTTGCTGCATTCCTCTCGGTATCAAAAACAGAAAGATCAAAACTCTTTGACTTCTCTGTTTCAAACGGACTTACTGCAAAAAGTAGCATCGGAAATAATAAAAATAATAATTTTTTCATACTAATAATATCGGCAATAACACCATTATATTTATCATATGGAATACTAAATGCTTTATTTACTAAAAACCCTCATATATAAGGGCTATAGTATAGGAGAACGGTATGATTTCATTAGATGTAAAACCAGAGTCAAACTCATCATCACCTATTAATTTATCAGTTAGTGAAGATGAGCCAGAAGTCTCTTTTTCAGACCTTTTAAGAGGTGTGAAAAATCCAAAAGATAAAGAGATTCAAAATGGTATTTTAGTTTTATCTCTTGATTCTAAAGAAGAGGTAGTAGTTACAAAAGATATAAAAAAATCATCAAAAAAAGAGACTCTTCTTTCTCTTTTAAAGCATGATGATAAGGTTCAACCAAAGATTAAAGATACTTTAGAACTTAATCCAACAATAACACAAACTCTAAGCCCTAAAGAGATAAAAACTTTAGTTGTTGATGCAAAAGAATTTATAAAAAATAAGATAATAAATAGTGATGAGTATAAAAGAGCAGAGGTTAAAGATTTACCAAAAACATTAAAAGGTTTAGCTGAGATGGCTAAAAAGTTTGGTGTAGATGTTAGTAAAATAACTATTGAAGAGGTAAGTGTTAGTAAAAATCCTATTGAAGTTAGGGATGCTCTTCAAAAAGATATTTCTCAAAAAGAGATACCAAAGAGTGAGGTGAAAATCCCACATGCCAAAGTAGTTCAAGAGATAAAAACAAAAGAGGTATTTCAAGAGTTAAAAGCCAATGAAAATATACGAGAAAATGTAAAAGTTGATAATAAAAGAGTAGAGATAACTCAAGATTTTAAATCAACACCACTTTTTAAGGCTCAAGATAAAACAGAACATTCAACTGAGCAGTTAGTTCAATCAAAACAGTTTAAAGTCGAAGAAAAAACACCAAGAGAAAAGGCAGATGAAACTCTTAAACTTCTTCTGCGTGGGGAAAAGCCATCTTTAAACAGTTCAAATAATTTAACAGCTGATTTTTCAGTTGCAACAGCTAAGGTTATTGCTCCAAATGCAACAACTGAAGTAACAAAATCTTTAGAACAACTTTTACATGGTGAAAAAAATGACTCATCTCAAAACACTAAAATAGATGGATTAACAACTTCTAAAGCAGATAGTTTTGAAGTTAAGTTAAATGAAGCAAAACAGATGATTAAATATATTTCTCAAGATGTTAAAAATGCTATAGAAGATTATAAATCTCCATTTACAAGAATTAAAGTTCAACTAAATCCACAAAAGCTTGGAGAAGTTGATTTAACTGTTGTTCAAAGAGGGAAAAATCTACATGTAAATATTAGTTCAAATAATACAGCGATAAATACATTATCTATGAATGCGAATGAACTAAGAACACAACTGGTAAATAATGGAATAAATAATGCTACATTAAATTTTAATAATAGTTCGCAAAATAGTGAACAAAACGGTTCACAGCAACAGCAAAATCATCATAATGAAAGAAAAGCTGATGAAGAGTATAACTATTTTGATAATGAAGAACAAAATGAAGAGATTTTAAACTCTTTAGAAATTGTAGTTCCAAACTACGCATAAAGGATATAAAATGGCAATTACATCAACAGGCTTAGATGCCGCGTATAATCCAGAGATACAAACCTCAGCAGTAGTTGAAGACAGAACAGCTTTAGGTAAAGATGATTTTATGACTCTTCTTTTAGTAGAACTTCAACATCAAGATCCAACAGAGCCTATGGATAGTGAGAAAATTTTAACACAAACATCTCAACTTGCAACCTTAGAATCAACAGAAAACACTAATAAAGCTTTATCCGATTTAGCTGTATCTTTAGGTGCTTCTCAGCAGTTTTCAACTATTTCGGCTATTGGTAAAACAGCAGATTTAGGTAGTAATGCTATTGGACATGATAAAGGTAGTGCTAGTTCATTTGAGGTATATTTTCCAGAAGATATTGAGAATGGAGTAGTTGAGATTTTAGATGGTAATGGTAATATAGTAGGTACAATGCCTGTTGAATCAAATCTATCTGGTGTTTATCAATTTGATTGGGAGGGTACACTTACTGATGGTACCGAAGCAGATAGTGGAATGTATTATATAACAGCTAGTTACAATGATACTTCTGGAAATGCACAAACAACAAGAATGGGAG
>JAIOSY010000309.1 GCA_021107375.1 Sulfurimonas sp. | reverse complement strand
ATAAATATGATATAGTTGTTGCAAATATAGTAGCAGATGTACTTACATTTATTGCAAAAGAGTTGAAATCGGCACTTAATGATGATGGAATTTTAATATTATCAGGAATTTTAGATAAATATGAAAAGAAAGTTCTAAATTTTTACAAAGATTGTAAAATTATACAAAGAATACCACAAGATGAGTGGGTTACTTTAGTTTTAAAATTAAAATAAAAGAGAAATGAAATATGGCAAATAAAGAGTCAAATAATAATGATAACAATTTTTTCAATAAAAACCCACTAATAACATTTGCAGTGTTTTCAGTAGTGATGATACTTGTTTTTAAGGTTCTTGTTGGAGATGGAGCAGGTGTTAATAGTGGAATGTCAGCTAAAGCTAACAAAACACAGGCAGTTAGCTATTCTGAGTTAAAATCTTTAGTAGCATCTAAGAGTGTATCAAAAGTTGAGATTGGGCAAAGTTATATAAAAGCACAATCTGTTGATGGATTAAATATTTATACAACTAGAATAGTTAGAGGTGATACAAAGCTTATTGATGAGTTAGATAAGCAAGGTATCGAATATAAAGGTTTTAGTGAAACTAATTGGTTCACTGAGATGTTTGGTTGGTTACTCCCATTTTTAATTATTATTGGTATTTGGATGTTCTTTGCCGGTAGAATGCAAAAAAGTATGGGTGGTGGAATACTTGGAATGGGTAATTCTAAAAAGATGGTTAGTTCTGAAAAACCAGATACTAAATTTGATGATGTTGCTGGTGTTGAAGAGGCAAAAGAGGAAGTTCAAGAGATTGTTGATTTCTTAAAATATCCAGCTCGTTATGTAGAAATTGGTGCAAAAATTCCTAAAGGGGTTCTCCTTGTTGGTTCACCTGGTACTGGTAAAACACTTTTAGCAAAAGCTGTTGCTGGTGAAGCGGATGTTCCTTTTTTCTCTGTTAGTGGTTCTAGTTTTATAGAGATGTTTGTTGGTGTTGGTGCAGCAAGGGTTCGTGACTTGTTTGAGCAAGCAAAAAAAGATGCTCCGAGTATTATTTTTATCGATGAGATAGATGCTATTGGTAAAAGTCGTGCTGCTGGTGGAATGATGGGTGGAAATGATGAGCGAGAACAAACTCTAAATCAACTTCTAGCAGAGATGGATGGTTTTGGAACTGATACTCCTGTTATTATCTTAGCTGCTACAAATAGACCAGAAGTTTTAGATGCAGCTCTTCTTCGTCCTGGTCGTTTTGACAGACAGGTTTTGGTTGATAAGCCAGATTTTGAAGGTCGTATTAAAATTCTAAATGTACATATGAAAAGTGTAAAAATGGATAACGATGTAGAAATAGAAGAGATAGCTCGTTTAACTGCTGGTTTAGCTGGTGCTGATTTAGCAAATATTATTAATGAAGCTGCCCTTTTGGCTGGTAGAAAATCTCAAAAAACTGTTAAGCAAAAAGATCTATTTGAGTCTGTTGAGCGTGCAATTGCAGGACTTGCTAAAAAATCTCGTAGAATAAATCCAAAAGAGAAAAAAATAGTTGCATATCATGAGAGTGGACATGCCCTTTTAGCTGAAACAACTGTTGGTGCTAAAAAAGTATCTAAGGTTTCCATAGTCCCTCGTGGTTTAGCTGCTCTAGGATATACATTAAATAAACCAGAAGAAGACAGATTTATGATGCAGCGTCATGAACTATGGGCAGAAGTAGATGTTCTTCTTGGTGGTCGTGCTGCTGAAGAGGTTTTCGTAGGTGAAATCTCAACGGGTGCTGGTAATGACTTAGAAAGAGCAACTGATATTATCAAGTCTATGGTTCAAACTTATGGTATGACTGATGTTGCAGGACTTATGGTTTTAGAAAAAAGCAGACAATCATTTATAGGTGGCACACAACAATCTTCTCGTGAGTATAGTGATAAAATGGCTCAAGATATGGATGATTTTATTAAAGAATCATTAAAAGAGCATTATGATAGCGTACTATCTCGTTTAGAAGAGTATAGAGATGCTATTGAAGATATGGTTGCACTTTTATATAAGAAAGAAAATATTACCGGTGATGAGGTTAGAGATATTATTACAGATTTTGAAGATAGAAATAATATAGAATCAAAAGTTGAAAATATATCTGATGAGATTGCTCAAGAGTTAAAAGAAGATGCTAAGATGGCTAAAGACTAATTAGTTTTTAGCCTCTTTTAGTTGCTTTTGTAAAAGCAACTTATTTGAATCAATATCAAAATTTAAATACTCCGATATAAAACCACTATCTCCAATAGTTGAAAGTTGAATTGCAGCTCCCTCATTATTTTGTACTTCTAAATACAGTAAACCAAGTGCATATCTACTCTCTGCAAAAGTGCTATCTTTTCTTTTTGAAAGTTCTAAGAGTGCTATGGCATTTTCAGTGTGTGAAGCGGCTGTTGAAGCAACAGCACCTAAAAATAGAGTATGTGCATCTCTTATTTTTAGTTCATCTATAAGTTGATTATAAAGAGTATATGATTCTTCATAAGCTTTGTCAAATAGTGAAGCAAGAGCAAGAGTGCTTGTAAGCTCGTACGGTTCTTCATTTGTTGAGGCAATTACATTTTTTAGATGTTCTCTTAAAAAATATAATCTACCCATAATTAGGTGTTGTTGTACATACAAATATCTTGTAATATATGGTCCAAAATACAAGTCATTAAATTGTAATTTTTTGTCTTTTAGATATTTAAATACTTCTTTAGCATACTCTTCATCATTTTTGTCATAAAAATTAGTATCAATATACATCATATGCGGAAGGATATCATGAGGAAGCATTAGCGCTAGTTTTTGTGCTGATTTTTGTGCAAAATCATGTTTATTTAGATTTAGGGCTATTATAATTTCAAGTGTTAGATATAGTGGTCTTTCTTTGTATTGATTATCTAGCCAATCTATACTTGAGATAATTTTATCTTCACTAATATTTAAAAGAGTTTTATATAACTCTATATCTTCACTAGGCTTTTCATCTGAGATAGAGTCTTTTAATATACTTTTTAGTTTCATGTTTTCTTTGTTAATAAGCTGAGAACTCATAACAGCATAAACACCAGATAGATAATTTTTTGCATCTAAATGATATGAGCGAACAAAGTGTTTGTTAGCATCCAACATATTTCCCATTTGAGCGTAAGTAAGAGCTAGGTTATAATGAAGGACTGAGTGTTTAGGTTGTATTTTTACTAGTTTTTGCAGTTCTAGATTTGCTTCTCTTGTATGAAAAGATAGAGCTTTTTTGATAGCCTTTGTTATACCAATATTTACAGTAGAAGATGATGAACTTTTTGTTAAATAATCCTTTGCTGAGGCAATATTATCTATATAAATATTTGCATTACCTTTTCTAATATAGCTTATGGTTTGATTTGCATTAAATATTTTATATGGTGAGAAGTAAAATATTTTATGATAATTAAGTAATTTTGATGTTTTGACTTTTTTTCGATATGCTTTTTGTGCCTTTTTTGAATCAAATAAAGAGTCTTTTAGTGTAACTTTTATCGGGTAATGTTTATATACCTCTTGTGGAAACATATCAGTTACATTTTTAATCTCTTTAGCCCCACTGCTTACTAAACCAGCTTTTAATTTTATAAAACCAAGAGCAAGTTGAGATTTAACAGGTTCAATATTTTTGAGTATAGAATCTTCAAAATAATGTTGGGCTAAAGTTATATCACCAACTCTTGAATATAAAAGTGCTAAGCTAAAACTATCCATAGCTTCAATATTTTTTTCCATAGCTTCAATAGCTTCATAATTATTGCCAAACAATGCGTTAATTTTGGCATTTAGATGTTTTTGAGTATTTGGATACTCTTTGGAAGTTGGATTTTTGAGTGAACTTAGTGCTTCTAAATAGTTCTGATTATAGTAATTTATTAGGGTGTAATAATAGGAATATAGGGGAGATTTTAATTCATTTGGAAGATAAGCATAAGCTAAATCAATATAATAATCAAAGCTTTCTTT
>JAIOSY010000201.1 GCA_021107375.1 Sulfurimonas sp. | reverse complement strand
ATTCTCATAGATTCTATGGGTGAGTTAAACAATATCTATGCGATAAGTGATATAGCTATTGTGGGTGGAGCATTTAAAGAGGGTATTGGTGGACATAATCCACTTGAACCTGCTCACTTTGGATGTAAGATAATTACAGGTAAACACTTTCATGACCAAAGAGAGTTGTATAAATATGTTCATCATGTTCAGTATGTTGAGCGAGATGAGATTCATAAAGCTCTTATGGCATGTGGAGATTTACCACCATCAATGGTTGAAGAGACTATAAATTTAGAAGCAGTAATAAATAAAATAAAGGAGTCCTAAGTGGCGACAGAAAAAGCATATAAAATTCTTGCAACACAAGAGGGAATTTCAAATTCACAAGCTAAATCTATGATAGATAGAGGTTTGGTTTATGTTGGAAATAAAAAAGTGATGATTGCTCGTGGAGAGATAGATTCAAAAACTATCTTTAGAGTTATCAAGATTGAAAGAGCAAAACCAATTTTTGAAAATGATGACATAGTTGTTGTTGATAAACCAGCTTATGTTAATTCAGATGAGATAGAAAGACAGTTCAAACCTGCCGTTTTACTTCATAGACTAGACCGTGAAACAAGTGGTGTTTTGATGCTTGTTAAAAACGAAGAGTTTAGAGAAAAAGCGATAGGTGAGTTTAAAAAAGATAAAGTTTATAAAGAGTATATTGCATGGGTTGAGGGGATAATCTCTGAGCCTATTGAGGTTGATAAACCGATTTTAACTCAAAAGAAAAATAACAAAGCTTACTCAAATGTATCTGGTAAAGGAAAACCTGCAAGAACTGAGTTTTTTCCTGATATTGTAAGTGCTAATAAAACTAAAGTAAAGTGTATTATTCATAATGGACGAACACACCAAATTCGTACACATGCAAGATATATCGACCACTCGATAATTGGTGATGAGCAGTACGGTGGAAGACGATCAAAAAGAGTTATGCTTCATGCTCATAAAGTTAGACTTTTAGGGATGGAATTTGTGGCTAAAGAGCCAAAAATGTTCATAGACTTTCAATAAGTTATAAATTTAAATCAATTACGATATAATTCGCAAATTTTAGGAGAGATAAATGTTTGATACATTAACAGATTCGTTTACAAATGCTATTAAAAAGATTCGTTTTCATGACGATGAGAAGGCACTTATAAAAGCACTTAATGAGCTAAAGAAAAACCTACTAAAAGCAGATGTAAACCATAAAGTTGTTAAAGAGTTATTGGCAAAAGTTCAAGTAGATACTAAAGCAAATGGAATTGGTAAAGATCAGTTTTTAGATGCTATGAGAAAAGCTCTTTATGAACTACTTGAAATTGGTGGAAGTAAAGGTTTTACTTTTTCTCCAAATCCTCCTACTGTTATTCTAATGACAGGACTTCAAGGTTCTGGTAAAACCACAACAACTGGTAAATTAGCAGTATATTTAAAAAACAAACAGAAAAAAGTTTTAATAGTTGCAGCCGATTTACAAAGACTTGCAGCAGTGGAGCAACTTCGTCAAATCACTACTCAGATAGAGGTTGAGTTGTTTGAAGAGACTGATTCTACTAATCCAGTTGATGTTGTAAGTGCTGCAATGAAATATGCGAACTCAAAACTATATGATGTAGTTTTAATAGATACAGCTGGTCGTTTAGCGATTGATGATGAACTTATGGGTGAATTATCAGAAGTTAAAAAAGTGGCAAATCCTCATGAAATCTACTATGTAGCAGATTCACTAACTGGGCAAGATGCGATTAGAACAGCAACTTCATTTAAAGAACAATTCTTTCAAAATATGATGGTGATTCTAAGGGTGGTGTAGCTCTTGGATTATCTTCTCAAGTTCAAGTTCCACTTCGTTTTATCGGTAGTGGTGAGAAGATGGAAGACTTAGAAGTTTTCATCCCAGAGCGTGTTGTAAACCGTCTTATGGGCTTTGGAGACATTGAAGGACTAGCAGAAAAAACTGCTTCTGCAATTGATGAAAAAGATGCAAAAAGACTTACTAAAAAGATTCAAAAAGGTAAGTTTAACTTCAATGACTTTTTAGAACAGATGGAATCTATGAAAAAAATGGGTAGCATGAGTTCTATCATGGGGATGATTCCAGGAATGGGTAACATGTCAAAAGCTATCAAAGATTTTGATTTTGAAAACTCTGGTGAGCTTAAAAATATTAAAGCAATGGTTTCATCTATGACAAAAAAAGAGAGAGAAAATCCTGAACTATTAAATAACTCTCGTAAAATTAGAATCGCAAAAGGTTGTGGACTTACTCAAGTTGAAATCAATCGTATGATAAAGCAGTTCAAAAATGCTGGAAAAATGGCTAAAAAATTCTCAGGTAAAAATGGGATGAAACAGATGCAGCAGATGATGGGGCAAATGGGTGGAGCAGGAGCGATACCTAGATAAACAAATATCTCTTAAATCTCCTAAGCTTAATGCTTGAGAGATGTTTTAGAAAAACAATTCTCCTCAAATAACTCATTTTTATGCATATTGATATCAAGCACACATAAATTATAATACTTTAAGTTTTTACATAAATTAAATTTAGTATACTCCATGAATATAATATTTAGTAAATGGAGACATAGTATATGGGAAATATATTAATAGTAGATGATTCCAGTTTAATTAGAAAAGTAGCTTCTGATGCAACTATTGAAGCTGGTCATACGCCTATTGTAGCTGTAAATGGTCAAGAGGGTTTGAATATGATGGGTCTTAATACGATAGATATGATTTTTTCTGATGTAAATATGCCTGTGATGGGTGGATTGGAAATGATTGAAAATATTAAACAGAATCCAGCATATAAGTTTATACCAGTTATTATGCTTACAACTGAAAGTGATGTGACATTAAAGCAGCAGGGTAAAGCTCTGGGTGTTAAAGCTTGGATGTTAAAACCTTTTAATAAAGATAAGTTTTTTACAGCTGTTAAAAAATTACTTAGATAAGTAGATTTTATGAAAAAGTTAGAATATGATAAGTTGACTATTTATGAGGTTGAAGAGCTTTATACAATCTTACTAGATTTAGCTCAAAATAAAAATGATAAACTTGAATTAGATTTGCAACAGGTTCAAAAGATTGATATGACAGTTATTCAACTACTTATATCTTTACAAAAAACTTGTGAGGTTGATGCTATTGATTTTTCTTTACATAATTTATCATCAGAAGTTGTAGATACCTTACATTTATGTGGCTGTGATACTCTTTTAGGAGTGGCTAATGACTGAAGAATTAGAATTATTTTTAGAAGATGCAGATGAGCAGTTGGAGTTTATGGAAACTGCCCTTGTCGATATGCAAGAGAGTGGTGTAAACGATGAAGATATAGGGGCTCTTTTTAGAGCTATGCATACAATCAAAGGAACAGCTGGAATGTTTGGCTTTGATGATGTTGTTAGTTTTACTCATATTGCTGAGAGTTTACTTAGTGAAGTCAGAGATGAAAAAATTGCCCTTAGTGATGATGAACTTGACCTTTTCTTGAAATGTAAAGATCATGTTGAAGAACTTGTTAGATTAGCATCTCAAGATGAAATGATGAATAATGAATCTAGACTTATTCATGGTGAACTTTCATCAAAGCTTAAAGCAAAAATGTTTGATTCTCCCGCAGTAGAAAATACTAAAGCAAGTTTAGATGAATTACAAAATCCTTCTACATTAAATGATGATATAAAACTTTGGCAAATTGATATAAAATTACTTGAGGAGTTTTATACTTCGGGTATGGATATTATAAATATTATATCTTTTCTAAAAGATTTAGGTACTCTTGAAAAAGTAGAACTTATCACATCTGAAATTCCATTAATCCAAAATTACCAACCACTTAGTGCTTATATCGGATTTCATATAGAACTTTCTACAGATTCACCTTATGAAGATATTGAAGAGGTTTTTGAATTTATTTTGGATGATTTAGAATTAAATATAATTGAAAAAGATTCTAAAGAGATAGTAGAGAAACCAGTTGAGGTTATTGCATCAAAAGAAGTATATAAAAAACAAAAAAAAGAATCACAAGAACATAAAAATTTTTCATTAAGAGTTGACTCAAGTAAAGTTGACCAACTTATCAATCAAATTAGTGAGATGGTTATTGCAAACGCAAAAATAGCTCAAAGGGCAGATGAATTAGATGACGCAGATTTAAGTGAGTCAACTCTTATCATGACAGATATGCTTGAAGAGGTTCGCTCAAGCGTTATGAATGTTAGAATGGTTCAAGTTGGAGATAGTTTTTCTAAGTTTAGAAGAATAGTTAATGATACTGCTAAAAAGATAGGTAAATCTATAAACTTTACTATAAATGGTGGTGAAACTGAACTTGATAAAATGGTTGTTGAAAAGATTTCAGATCCACTTATGCACATGCTAAGAAACTCTGTTGATCATGGTGTAGAGATGCCAGATGAGAGAGAGGCAAGTGGTAAAGCTAAAGAGGGTGTTGTTACTTTAAGTGCTTATCCAGATGCTGGAACTATTGTTATCGAGATAAAAGATGATGGTAAAGGTTTAGATAGAGATAAAATTTTAAGTAAGGCTATAGCTAAT
>JAIOSY010000118.1 GCA_021107375.1 Sulfurimonas sp. | reverse complement strand
TAATTAAAGTTATGTTAAAGATGTTAAAAGTTGTCAAATTCTTTAATAGATAGATAGTTATGTTAAAATGCACAACTTAAAAAATGGAAAATCTTATGAAATTATTTGGAACTGATGGTGTTAGGGGTGAAGCTGGGTCTTATTTGACAGCTGCTTTAGCGATGAGAGTGGCTATGGGTGCAGGTATCTATTTTAAAGAGCATTCTGTAAGTAATAGAATATTAGTTGGTAAAGATACTAGAATCAGTGGTTATATGATTGAGAATGCGATTGTTGCTGGTTTAACTGCCATTGGTTACGATGTTGTTCAAATTGGTCCTATGCCTACTCCTGCTATTGCTTTTATCACTGAAAATATGAGATGTGATGCTGGAATAATGATAAGTGCTTCTCATAACTCTTTTGAAGATAATGGGATTAAATTTTTTGATGGACATGGAAATAAATTATCATCCCAAATTGAAAGTATTATAGAAGATATTTGTAATAATCAAGAGATGATAGATGAAGCCCAAGCAACTGCTAAAAAAATTGGAAAAGCAAAAAGAATCGACGATGTAATTGGGCGTTATATTATTCAGCTTAAGAACTCTTTTCCAAGAGATTTTACTTTAAATGGGATGAGAATAGTTCTTGATACTGCAAACGGAGCAGGGTATAAGGTTGGTCCAACTGTTTTAGAGGAGTTGGGTGCTGATGTTATAGTTCTTCATGATAAACCAAATGGATATAACATTAATGAGGGTTGTGGAGCCTTACATACTAAAGATTTAAGTGAGAGTGTTGTTAAGTATAGAGCTGATTTGGGGATTGCTCTTGATGGTGATGCTGATAGACTTGTAGTGGTTGATGAACTGGGTGAGGTTGTTGATGGTGATCAGCTTCTTGGTGCTTTAGGTGTTTATCTTAATGAGATAGGTTCATTAAAAGGTGGAGCAATTGTTTCTACCGTTATGAGTAACCAAGGTTTAGAGGATTATTTAATAGAAAAAGGGTTAAAATTATTTCGCTCAAATGTTGGCGATAAGCATGTTTTAGAAATTATGAATAAAGAGGGTATTAACTTTGGTGGTGAGCAAAGTGGACATGTGATTATGCATGACTATGCAAAAACTGGTGATGGTTTAGTATCTGCTCTTCAAGTTTTAGCTTTGATTATCAATAAAAATAAAAAAGCTTCAGAGGTACTTCGCCCCTTTACTCTTTACCCTCAAAAACTTACAAATATTAAAGTAAAAGTTAAAAAACCTCTTAATGAGATTGATGGCTTAGATGAAAAACTACAAGATTTAGATAAAAAGCATATTAACCATCTTGTTAGGTATTCAGGGACTGAAAATAAACTAAGAATTTTATTAGAGTGTAAAGATGCAAAAGAGATGAATAAAAATATGGATGAGATGGTTGAATTTTTCCAAAAAGCATTAAATGGCTAATAATACAATCCGTTTTAGTGCTATATTATTACTTACCCTTGTAGGTATTTTTATAATAGATCAAAATATAAAGATGCTTTTTGTGGATGGATTCCGTTACTATACAGAGTGTATAGATTTGATTTTAGTTTATAATAAAGGTGTAGCATTTTCAATGTTTGCTTTTTTAGATGAATGGCTAAAATATATACAACTTGCTATGCTGATTGGAATTTTAGGGTATCTTTTTTATATTAAAGAGATGTGTTACGCAATCCCTGCTGGACTACTTCTTGGTGGGGCATTTTCAAATGTCTATGATAGATTTATTCATGGTGGTGTAGTTGATATGGTTTACTGGCACTGTGGGTTTAACTTTGCCGTATTTAATTTTGCAGATGTGATGAGAGCTGTTGCGTTTGTCTGGTGTTTATTTTTAGACTTTAAACCTAAGTTTTGTAAAAGCTAATTAAAAGCACTTTTTAGGTATTATTAGCCAAAATAATAGTTAAAATAAACTAAAGTATAACAGATAAAGGAAATTGATGGAAATCAACTCAAACAAAATTAATGGTGCAAATGCTGAGATTAAAGCTACTATCTCTATGGATGAGGTTAATGCTAACCTAGAAAAAATCGCTAAACAATTAGCTAAAACTGCTAATGTTCAGGGTTTCCGTAAAGGTAAAGTTCCTGTTGCTATTGTTAAAAAACAGTATGGTGAAAAACTTGTTCAAGATGCTGAAGCTGAAGCACTTCGTGATGTTTTATCTAAAGGTTTAGAAGAGATGAGTATTTCTAATGAGTCTTTAATTGGTGAGCCAAATATCTCTCAGTTTGATAAGAGCGATGATAAAATAGAAGTAACTGTAAAAGTTGCAATGAGACCTGAGATTGAGATGGGTAATTATGCTGATACGGTTAAAGAGTTTGATAAGCCAGTTGTTAGTGATGAAAATATTGATGAAAGAATTAAATCTTTAGCTGAGCAACAAGCACCTTTAGTTGATATTAAAAGAAATCGTAAAATGAAACTAGGAGATACTGCTGTTATTGATTTTGATGGTTCAGTAGATGGTGTTGCGTTTGATGGTGGAAAAGCTGAAAACTTTGCACTTGTTTTAGGTTCAGGTCAATTTATTCCAGGTTTTGAAGATCAACTTGTTGGTGTTAAAAGAGATGAAGAGGTTGTTGTTAAAGTTACTTTTCCTGAGGACTATGGTTCTAAAGAACTTTCAGGTAAAGATGCTGAGTTTAAAGTAAAAGTTAATCAGATTCAAGTAAAAGAAGAAGTTGAGATAAATGATGAACTAGCTAAAACAATGCTTCAGGGTGAAGAAGATGCTTCTTTAGAAAAATTAAAAGAGCTAGTTAAAACTCAGATTGAAAATGAAGAGTTATCAAAACTTTACCAAAATGATTTAAAACCAGCTTTATTAGAAACTTTTGTTGCAGATTTTAAATTTGATTTACCTGAATTTGTTGTTGAACAAGAGATTGACATGGCATTAAATAAATCAGCTTCAGCTATGAAAGAAGATGAGATAAAAGAGCTTCGTGAAAATGCTGATAAACTTAAAGAACTTCGTGAAACTTTCCGTGAAGATGCAGAGAGAAGTGTAAGAGCAACATTTATTATTGATTCTTTAGCACAAGCTGAAAATGTTAAAGTTGAAGAGCAAGAAGTTATGCAAACTATTTATTATGAAGCGATGCAAACTGGTCAAGATCCTAAAAAAACATATGATCAATATAAAGATTCTGGATATTTACCAGCTATTCAAATGTCAATGGTAGAAGATAAAGTTCTTAGTACACTTTTAAATGCAAAGATGAAAGAGGCATAAGTAAATGAGTTATATCCCATATGTAGTTGAAAAAACTGGACGAGGAGAGAGATCTTATGATATTTTCTCTCGTCTTTTAAAAGATAGAATTATAATGCTAAGTGGAGAGGTAAACGATCAAGTTGCTTCTACAATAGTTGCACAGCTTTTATTTCTTGAAGCAGAAGATCCAGAGAAAGATATCTATTTTTATATTAACTCTCCTGGTGGAGTTGTAACTGCAGGTATGGCGATTTTTGATACTATGAACTATATCCGTCCAAATGTTGCTACTATCTGTATAGGTCAAGCAGCTTCAATGGGTGCTTTTTTACTCTCTTCTGGAGAAAAAGGTAAAAGATATGCTCTTCCGCATGCCAGAATTATGATTCATCAACCTCTTGGTGGTGCTCAAGGTCAAGCTTCTGATATAGCGATTCAAGCTGAAGAGATTTTAAGAATGAAAAAAGAACTTAATTTGATATTAGCAAAAAATACAGGTCAAAATATAAAAACTATAGAAAATGATACAGATAGAGATAATTTTTTAAGTGCAAAAGAGTCTTTTGAGTATGGTCTTATTGATGAGGTTTTGATTAAAAACGACAAAGAGTAAGGATATAAAAAATGGCAGGAACACTAAGAAGTAGAAATCGTCGTAATATTAATGATAGTAGTCTATCTTCGCCAGTTGTTGAAGCTTTAAATATGGACAATCCCTCTAGCGATATTGAGATATATGCAAAAGAGGTTTTGGGTTCATTAATTGCAGATGATGTCCCACCAACACCAAATAATTTCTCTCTATATTTTGATAGACTTTTAGAAGATAAAAGTGAAAATCTAAGAAAACAGATAATCTCTATGCTTGAACTAGAAGAGACTAATGATGCTGAATCAACGCTACAGTTAGAGCATAGTCTAAAGCAAGGTTTTTCATCAGTTAAAAATATCTTGGGTACTACAGCAAATCTTTATAAAAATATGAGCTTAATGACTAAAATTCTTGATAAAAGAAAAAAAGAGTTAGAAGAACATGCTGATTATCAATCAACAATGAGTATTACAGCAGCACTAGAAAATGATGTTTCCAAACTAAATGCTATTGTAAAAAAACAGAGTTCTCAGATGAAATCTTTGTATGATGAGACTGCAACAATTATCAAAAGTGTTGAAAATGAAACTATTTTTGATAATAAATTTGGTGTTTATAACAAACGGTATCTAATAAGTAAGATTGAGCAAGAGATAGATTTAGTAAAAGAGTTTAAGCATAAAAGTTCACTTATTTTTATTGAATTATCAAGAGAGTTAAAACAGAGCATTGCTAATGAAAAAGCTATACTTTTAATGACTAGAACAATAGCTAGATTATTGTTAAAAACTTCAAGACGAAGTGATACGGTTGCTCACTATGGCAATGGTGTCTTTGCTATGCTTTTAAAATATACAGATATTGAAAGTGCTAAAAAAGCCAGTGAAAGACTATGTTACCTTGTTTCAAATTCAAATTTTTTCTTATCTGATCGAGAGATACAATTAAAAATTTCTATAGGGATAACAAGTGTTGATGTGAATTACTCTACAGAAGAGATTATTGTTAGTGCTATGAAAGGTGTTGAAGAGGCATATAAAATAAAAGATATGGATTATGCCGTAGATATTAGAGAAGTTGGAGCTATAGAAAACAATGTATAGAATAAGGAAAACAGTTAAAGTATGAATCTAAAAATAGTAGAATATCCAGATAAAAGATTAAAAGAAAAATCTAAAAAAGTAGAAAAATTTGATGAAAACTTACATCAATTACTTGATGCAATGAACCCATTTATGATTAGAACAAATGGTATAGGATTAGCAGCTATTCAAGTAGGAGTTGCTCAAGAGATTTTAATTTTAAATATTCCTGATGAAGATGGCTCTCAGCCAGAAGAAAATCTTATTGAGATGATTAATCCAGTTTTAACAAATCAAAAAGGTGAAACAACTTATCAAGAGGGTTGTTTAAGTGTTCCCCATTTTTACGAAGATATAAATAGATTTGAAACAATTAGCGTTAATTATCAAGATAGAGATGGAAATACAAAAAAACTTGAAGCAGATGGACTTTTGAGTATAGCTATTCAACATGAGCGTGATCATTTAAATGGAATTTTATTTATAGATAAGCTTACATCTTCAAGACGACGAAAATTTGAAAAAGAGTATAAAAAATTTTTAAAAGAGAGAAAAACTTCTAAATAATAGAACGCTTTATCGTAAGCTTATTATTTTCAATAAGGTAAAAAAGTCTATAGTTTCCAATTCTATATCTATAGTAACCTTCAAAATTATCTATTTTCTTTTTAACTTTTTCAAAAGTTTTAGTTTTAGCAATTTGATACTTAGACAATGGTGTAATCACCATCTTTAAAGCAAGCTAAATCATTTATCAAATTTTGAACAAGATTTTTATTATCCATAATTTCAGTTATCTCTTCATTTTCTACAAATTGTGATGATGTTAAATATTGCATTATTGCAAATTCTATGAAGTTCTAAAGGTTTCTTCTTTGACCTTCAGCTGCAAGTTTAATCATATCGTAGACAGAATCATCTACTCGCATAGTTACTATTTTCATAATGAGTTCTTTGAATACTAATTATAATATTGTATTCAAATTTATTCATATTTGTATATAATGGTTGAATAGAGCTAATAAGTGACCGCTAGGTAACTTATTAGTTTCTATGATTTGTTATCTCTTTAAACTAGTTGTATCTTTGGCTACATCTTCTTGAGTTAAGCCTGTTTCTTTTCTAGCAAGTTTTAACATCTTACCAATCTTAAATTCTTGATATCCATCTTCAAAATTTTTTGCAAATTCTGTATTACTATTTTTTCTTTGCTCGGCTAAAGTAATTTTAGATTTTGGAACTTTTTGGTCTTTCTTTTTGAAGCCGTTTGTTAGAATTACAAATGTACCTTTATCTTCAAATCCCAAAAGTCTAACCTTTTGAACTTCTTTTGATGATAGTGAATCAAGAAAATCTTCAATAGGACTTTTTTCAAGTGTGTTATATTATAGATAACGTTTAAGGAGAGCAATATGAATTCGTTTGCGGGTTCATATTGTTCTCCTGCGTTTTGTTAGCATTTTTAAAATACTTTTTTAGTAAAGTATAATACAGCTTGTTACTTGAAATTGAATTGTGATTTTCATTTCCAATGATTTCTATAGTTATTTGTGAAACTGGAAATTTATTGGCTAGATTTTCAGTATGCTCTTTTTTTATAACTTGGTCATTTTGTGCCATTAAAATTAAGGTTTTAGCTTTTATTTTATTAACTCTATCAATTGATTTATATTTGTCTTTTAATAGTAATGACATAGGATAAATAGGAAATTGTTTTTGAGCAACACTTTCCATACTATCAAAAGGAGTTATAAGAGCTAGTTTATGTATATTTCTTTTTGCAGCGAGGTAAGTTGCAACTCCTGTGCCTAAACTACGACCAATTACTGAAATGTTAAGGTATTTGTTTTTTATTGAGTCATATATATTAAGTGCATCAGAATAAAGAGCTTGTTCTGTTGGTTGTCCTGTGCTTTTTCCATATCCTCTATATTTCACAAGGTATACAGTGTAGTCTTTAAATATTTCAGTAAAGTTATTTATATTATTATCTACATTTTCAGCATTACCGCCAAAATAAATTATTGCTTTATTTTGTCCAATATTTAGTACTGTAGTACTTATAGATTCCTTCTCATTTGTAAAAATTTCTTTTTTATATGTGCTTTCAGCTTTTTGAGTTGGAAAATAAAGAAAGTTATCTTGCTTGATAAATAAAAATAGACCTATGATGAAATAGACACTAAAAGATATTGATAAAATGGACTTAATAACTCTTCTCATTATATAAATGTTCCTATGTATGCTAACGGTTGAATATAGCCAATAAATTGCCGATAGGTAATTTATTGACTACTATGTTTTGTTATGCTGAGTGGCTATCAAGGTACAATGTGTCAGTAGATAAGTCTTGACCATTTGCCCATTGAATAGAGTCAAAATGAGGTTTTACTGTTTTAAAGTAAGTTTTGTCTTGAAGTTGTTTGAAAAAACCTTTGTCAATATAAGGTTTCATATCAAATATTTTTATTTCTCCATTTTCAAAAGAAAGTAAGATTTCATAATTATCTTGTGCTTTTACATCTGTAATATTTGGTGTCATAATTTTACTCCTATTTTAAAGGTTCAATTTTAAAGATTTCTTCGCCACTGATTGCTAATTCCCAATCTGCCATTAGCTCATCTTGATGAATTTCTATCCAAGCTTCAACAAGTTTTCTCTTGCTCGTTTTCATAGTACCCTCAAGTATTTTTCCTTCTGGAATTGTAAATACTGCTTGTTCACCTTGATATTTTACATGTATATGTGGAAGTTTATGTTTTTTGTTATCAAAATAATACATTGAGATGATGATTCCATAAAACATTGAAATAATTGCCATTTGTTAAACCTCGAATTTATTTAGAGTATTATAGCATTTTTAAATTTATATAATTGTAGAATTTTTTGAAGCGATATCTAAGCCATTGGCTTAGATATAAAATTGTTATGCTTTAACTAAAGTTTGTTTATAGCTTTTTTTAAGACCAGTATATGTTAAAAGTAAAGTCAATAAAATTAAAATAGGTGTTCCAAATCGTAGTAATCCAAATAGATTCACATTGCTACTTCTTCTACCTCCAAATGCACTCATCATATCTCCAGCTGAGCTTAAACCTGAGAATAAGTCATAAAATTGAAATAGAACTATTATAGCTATTGCACTTACGCAAATTTTTACAAATTTATGTTGCATACTTGAATAGAATAAAAAAGCCGATACTATCAACAATACAAAAAGAAGTTTTCCCATTCCACCATCAATTAAAGCACCCGTTCCAAGGAATGGTATTTCAATAATTGGGAAGAATAGTGCCAATGCTGTTGTTAGTGATAAAATAAATCCAAATTTATTCTGAACACCTTGAGATGTTATATTATTTACAATTTCTGAATTTTTAACATCAGAAAATTTTGATTTGCTTTTGGTGCTTTGTCACTTTTCCATTCAGCATTTGTAAACTCATATCTATTACCGTCTTCTCCAGAGATTATTCCTGAACTATTTTGAATACTATAATCTAGTATCGTTCCTTTCATATTTGACTCCCGTTATTTAAACTAACTATAAAATATAGCCGTGTTCAATTTTCGGATAAGTTGGAAAACTGAGCATAACTATTTATTCAAATAAATTATATATAAAATAATCTTAAAAAATATAAATAACTTACATGCTATTTGATGTGTTAAAAATCGAATTTCACTAAAAATATGTCAATTTGTAATGCTTTTAAATAAAAATAGAAAAATTGTATAGAATTCTTAAAGTTGATGTGTATATTTAATACTTATATTTTTAAATAACATGACATTTTATGTGTTATTTTGCAAATATTATACATAACACACAAAATGTCACTTAAGAAAAGGGTTGGAGATGAGTGTGCAAAAAAAGTTATTGGATTTAGTTCGTGATGCCCTGATTATAGGAAGAAATGCCTTTGGGGTAAAAATTAGGTTTAAGCATTACAGTTATTCAACTGAGAGAACATATACTCATTGGATAAAGCATTATATACTTTTTCATCAAAAAAAGCATCCTATAGAGATGGGCAAGCCTGAAATAGAAGCATATTTAACAAAATGGCAATTTTTATTTCCAATGAAAAATATTTCAATTGATCCTCGAACTAAAGAAAAAAGAAGACATCACGTTCATCCTCAGACACTAGGTAGAAATATTAAAAATGCTTCAAAAAAAGCAAATCTAAACAAACGAGTTACTTCACATATATTTAGACATAGTTATGCTACTCACTTACTTCAAGCTGGGATAGATTTGCGAAGTATTCAAGAACTTTTGGGACATAAAAGTGTTGAAACTACTATGATTTACACACATGTAGTTTCTGAAATGAATAAGGCTAAAGTTATTAGTCCTTTAGATTTTTAGGAGAATATTATGAAAACAGTAAACTGTGCAACATATGAAGGGCTTGATGCCAAGATTGTTCATGTTGAATCTACTCTGACAAAAGGTTTGCCCTCGTTTTCTATTGTGGGGATGGCTTCTACTGCTATTTCTGAGGCTAAAGAGCGGTCTAAATCGGCACTTCTTAGTAATGAGTTTTCTTTTCCACCTAAAAGAATTACGATTAATCTTGCTCCTAGTGATGTTAAAAAAGAGGGTTCGCAGTTTGATTTGAGTATCGCTTTGCTTATCGCACTTGATTATTTAGAAGATGATTTGAGTGAGTGGTTTGTTTTTGGGGAACTTGGACTTGATGGGGCTGTTAAGGAAAATATGCAGTTGTATCCTTTGATGCTTTCACTTGCAAACCAAAAGCTAGTTAAAAAAGTGATAGTTCCACATGCCAGCTTGGATAAACTTTCAAAAATACCAAACATAGAATTTTATGGGGTTAAAACTCTTCAAGAAGCGATAGACTTACTTAAAAATCAAGACACTGCTACTCCTAGTTTAGAGCAGAGTTCTATTGAGTATCCGTTTTATGAACTACAAAAAGAGAAGTACTACTATGTTAAAGAGTATGAAGAAGATTTTGCTGATGTAAAAGGGCAGGAGGTTGCAAAAAGGGCGGCACTTATCTCGGCATGTGGGTTTCACAATATGTTGTTTGAGGGAAGTCCTGGATGTGGTAAAAGTATGATAGCTAAAAGGCTTAGGTACATTTTACCTCCGATGAGTGGGGATGATATTTTGGATGTTGCGAAGCTTCAAGCACTTGATTTGCTAGAGCCAGATTTTAAACCACATCGAAATATGCGAAGCCCTCATCATAGTTCCACTTTGGCTTCTGTATTTGGTGGTGGTTCACATAAGGCTCAGATTGGGGAGGTTGGTTTGGCTCATAAAGGAGTTTTGTTTTTTGATGAGTTGCCTCACTTTTCTAAGAATGTTTTAGAGGCTTTAAGGGAACCGATGCAAGATGGAAAGATACGGATTTCAAGGGTTAATTCTAAGGTTGAATATCCTGCTGATTTTCTTTTTATCGGTGCGATGAATCCATGTCCTTGTGGCAATCTTTTAAATCAAGCAAGAGAGTGTAGGTGTTCGGAGTTAGAGATTCAAAGATATAAAAATAGACTTAGTGACCCTTTTTTAGACAGGATAGACTTAAGTGTTGTTATGCAAGGTGTTAGTGTTAATGATAAAGTTAGTTATACCTCAAAAGAGTTGCATAAGATGGTAGTTCAAGGACATATTTTTGCAAAAAGAAGAGGGCAAAAAAGTTTTAATGCTAAACTAAATGATGTTGAGATAGAGAAGTTTTGTGTTTTAGATGATGAGGCAAAGCAAACTTTAGAGATGGCAATTAGTCGTTTTGATTTGTCTTTTAGGAGTATTAAAAAGGTGCAAAAGGTTAGTAGGACTATTGCTGATTTGGATGAGAGTGATGTTATTGAGAAAAAGCATATTTTGGAGGCTTTGAGTTATCGAAGACGATAGATAAGTTAATATGCATTCCCACGCATGAGCGTGGGAACGAGAATGTCTGCGTGGGAGTTTATTATAATATCTTACACATTATAATAAGTCGCATTAGGGTGATAAACTACTAATGCTGATGTTGATTGTTCTGGATGGATTTGAAAAGTTTCACTTAATTCTATGCCAAACTCTTCTGGTTTTAACAAGTCAAATAGAGGACGGTTAAGTTCTAAGTCTGGACAAGCTGCATATCCAAAAGAGTATCTGCTTCCTTGGTATTTGTTCATCTGAACATCAGCAAGGGTTGGTTTTTCCCCATCGGCGATATTTAAATCAAGTCTGATTTGTTTGTGAGCAATTTCAGCTAATGCTTCTGCTAACTCAACTCCTAAACCATGAAACTGATAGTACTCTGTATAGTTTCCATCTTCCATTATAGCTCTCTCAGCATCACTAAGTTTGCCACCAGAACTAACACAGGTTAGTGCTATAACATCATGTCTATCTTTATGAAAAAAGTCACTTAATGCTCTATGTGGTGCTTTTCTTTGTCTAGGGAAAGTAAATTGTTTTTTTGCTCTACCAATTACATGATCTAATGGTTCCCTATTCACTTCATCAGCTGAATTATATCCTTCATTTTCATCAAAAATAAGAAGAGTATTATCATCACTACGACAAGGAAAGTATCCATAAATTATAGTAGGTTCAAAAAGTTTTTCTTCTAAAAACTGTTTTTTTAATCACTCATAAGCTGGCCACACAACTTCATCTAGTTGTTTTTCGTAAGCCTCTTTTGTCATCCCTTTTGAGCTATAACCCCAACGAGATTTAAAAAGGAGTTTATGGTTTATCCACTCGAATGCCATCTCGATTTGTGTTTGTGTGAGTTTTATCTCTCTTCTTCCCCAAAATGGTGGAGTTGGAACTTTCACATCATGACTTGGCATGTGGAGTTCATGAAATGGAGGGATGATTATCTCTTTTTTCTCTTTTAAAACTTTTTCTACACCATCTTTACCATGTAAATCGGTATCAAAATTTCCTGCTTCTATTCTACTCATAGCAGTTACGCCATCAAAAGCATCTTTGCAGTAAAAGATTGGTCCATCATAAAAAGGGCGACAAAAATCATCTATAAAGGTACGAGTAAGTGCTGCACCACCAAGTAAAATAGGTATATCAATTCCAGCATCTTTTAAAGCTTTTAGATTCTCTTGCATAACCTGAGTTGATTTAACTAACAGTCCACTCATCCCAAAAGCAGAGATATGACCATCTTTTGTGGCTTGTATAAACTGTTCAAGCTCAACTTTAATCCCAAGGTTATTTACTTTAAAGCCGTTATTTGTAAGGATAATATCTACAAGATTTTTCCCAACATCATGCACATCACCTTTTACTGTTCCAAGTGCTAGAGTTGTATCTACGGCTTTTTCAATTTTTGGTAGATATGGGTTTAGGTGATCAACTGTTTTTTTCATAGTTTCGGCTGATTGAAGAACAAAAGGAAGTTGCATCTGTCCACTTCCAAAAAGTTCCCCAACCACTTTCATAGCATCAATCAAAATCTCATTTACAATCTTCTCAGGAGCGATAGTTTTTCTAGCCTCTTCAACTAGAGGTATCATTCTCTCTTTGTCTCCATCCATCAAAAGTTTAGCGATTTTTTCCTCATCACTCATTTTTAGATACTCTTCATCTTCAGCAGAAGTATCTATCGCCTCTTTAGTTGAAAAATGCTCTATAAAATCAAAAAGTGCATTCTCTTTTTTGTTAAAAATCAAGTTATCACAAATCTCTTGGTCTTCTTTAGAGATTTTATTTATAGAGATAATATGTTTTACATTTATAATAACACTCGTTAGTCCAGCCTCTAAACAATGGTGCAAAAACATAGAGTTTAGATAAGGTCTAGCATCTTTATCTAGTCCAAAAGAGATATTTGAAAGACCTAGAGTAGTTGAAATTTCTGGATGTTTTAAGCGAAGTTGTCTGATAGCTTCTATGGTATTTTTCCCAGCATCAAGATACTCTTCATCACCACTTCCAAGTGTGAAAGTTAAAACATCAAAGATTAAGTTCTCTTTTCTAATCCCGTGTCTAGTTGTCGCTAGGTCAATAATCCTATCTGCAATTTTTAGTTTATTTTCAACTGTCTTTGCCATACCAATTTCATCTATAGTTAAACAAACTAAAGCAGTTCCGTACTTTTTAGCAAGGGAACAAACTTCATCAAACTTACCCTCTCCATCTTCAAGGTTTACAGAGTTTAAAACAGGTTTTCCACCAATATTTTTCAGGGCAGTTTCAAGCCCTTTTGTACATGTTGAATCTGGCATAAGTGGAAGTGCGATTTTTTGGTTATACATCCCCATAACTGCGTTCATATCTTTAGTTTCATCTCGTCCTGCGAAGCCAACATTTACATCAATAACATGAGCTCCTGCTCTAACTTGTTGTTGGGCAACACTTAGAGTTCCCTCATAATCCTCGGCTAAAAGAAGTTCCCTAAAAGCTTTTGAACCAGTTGCATTACTTCTCTCACCCATTAAAAGTGGGGCAGGTTCTTGCATAAGTGGAGTTGTGTTAAAAAGTGAAGCTATTGAGTTTGGATGATTCCCACATGCCGACTTTGGTTTTGTAGGGGTAACTCTATCAACTAAAGCACGGATATGTTGAGGTGTCGTCCCACAACATCCACCTAAAAAGCTAACTCCATCATAATCTAAAAATTTCTCTTGATGGTTTGAAAATTCTTCTGGATTCATCGGATAGTAAGTGTAACCTCCACGGTTTTGTGGCAGTCCAGCATTTGCATGAACCGAAATTGGCTTGTGCCAAACTTCACTTAAAGTTTTTACATGTTTTAAAACTTGTTCAGGTCCAGTTCCACAGTTAAATCCAAGACTTAAAATATCAAAAGGTTCTAAGATGGTAGCGATAGTTTCAGCATCAGTACCAATAAGCATAGTCCCACTAAGCTCAATAGTCACAGATACCATAATAGGAATCTCTACATTTTTTTGTCGGGAAGCTTCTTCACAAGCATGAAGAGCAGCTTTTATTTGAAGTGGGTCTTGGCAAGTCTCAAGAAGAAATACATCAACTCCCCCATCAATCAAAGCGATACAAAATTCAGTATAACCCTCAAACATCTCATCATAAGTTATATGTCCTAAAGATGGAAGTTTTGTACCTGGTCCAACAGAACCTAAACAAAATCTTGGATGCTCAGGAGTGCTAAATTTTTCGCACTCTTTTTTTACTAACTCTGCTCCAGCACGTGTCAGTTCATAAGCACGATGTCCGATTTGATACTCATCTAAAACCCAAGAAAAAGAGCCAAAAGTGTTAGTTGTGATAAAGTCAGCACCAGAAGTTAAGTAGGCATGAAATATCTCTTGCATTACATCTTGGCATGTGACATTTAAAAGTTCATTACACCCCTCGTTGCCTTCCCATGCAGATTCTGGGATTTTATCATCTCTTTGTTGGAGTTGAGTTCCCATTGCACCATCTATTATAAGAGGACGAGTTTTTATTGTGTTTAAAATGTATTGTTTTGTTGTCATTGGTAATATATCTTTCATTTAATATTAAAGCAATATTATCAAAAATGAGCATAATAATTGCTGTTATATCAATTTATCTATTTTGATTTAAGAGTTTAGAAAGTCTTGGCATGTGGAAATATAGATAATTTGACGATATAATTAAAAAAAGTCTTGACTAAATTAGTCAAAAAACGATACAATGACGATGAAATTCAAAATATACAGAGGTTTTATCGTTAAATGGAAACTATAGCATATATTCGTCCAGATAAATATTTTGATGCTGCACAAGAACAACTACAGTTAATAAATTCGTACGCTCTTTCAAAAGACATTCTTATTGATAATGAGTTTGTTGATCAACTTTCTCAAAATAAAAGATTAAATGAAAGAACGCATGTTACAGATTATTTTCAAAATAAAGAGAATGCAACTTTAATTGTATGTGATGTATGGGTACTTAGTACTAATATAGAAGATTTAACACAAATGTGTACCTGTTTGCTAAAGAATGGTTTTAGTATTCATTTTATTAAACAGTCTGTTGTAATATCAAACAAAAGTAGTGTAATGTTAGTGTTAGGTCTTATTGATCAGCTTCGTCAAGTGATGCAAAACGAGTCAAAACGGCTTATTGGACGACCAAAGGGAAGTAAATCTAGTTCTAAATTTGATATTTATATCAACGAGATTATTTCATTTATTAAAGATAAAAAAAGTGTTAGTGAAATGGCACGGATTTTAGAGGTAAGTAGAAGTTCTCTTAAAGATTATATCGAATCTAGGGAATTAAAGCAGGTCGCTAATGGCTCACTTTTACCACAGGCACCAGAAAACGCAGAACAACAAGTTATTAATACAATCGCTTGTCCAAATACACAGGGAGAAAACTAAAATGAGTGAAGAGAAAAAAGGTATAAAAATACCAACATCATGGAGAATTAAAAGATATTATTTTTATGCATTTGTGACAGTGGTAGCATTAGTATTACCATGGATACAGGTAAATGATAATCATTTCTTTTTATTAAGTTTTGATAAACTAAAATTACATCTTGCTTTTGTTCAATTTGATATGCAAGAACTTTATTTAATGCCATTTTTACTAATGTTAATGTTCTTGGGAATTTTTGGTATGACAGTTATGGGTGGTCGTGTTTTTTGTGGATGGGTTTGTCCTCAAACTATTTTTCGTGTAATTTATCGTGATTTAATAGAAACAAAACTTTTAGGTCTTCGTTCTCGTATTAAAAACAAACAAAAAGAACCAGATATGTCTAAAGCAGAAAATAAGGTTAAAAAAACCTTAGCTATCTTAATCTGGACTGCTTTATCTTTTGTAGCTGGTGCTGACTTTTTATGGTTCTTTGTTCCTCCTGAAGACTTTTTTGTTTATTTAGCAGACTTCAACAACCACTGGGTAGTTTTTGGTACTGTTATTGGTATCGCAGTATTTTTGATTTATGATATTGTGTTTCTAAAAGAAGATTTTTGTATTTATGTTTGTCCTTATTCTCGTATTCAGTCTGTACTATATGATGATCACACTGTTATGGCTCTTTATGATATGCATAGAGGTGGTAATATTTATGATGGGCATAAGAAGAAATTTACTAAACAAAAAGATATTCAGGTTGATGAGCCACATGCCGAGTGTACAGCTTGTGAATCTTGTGTAACTGTTTGTCCCACTCATATTGATATTCGTCAGGGTCTTCAGTTAGAGTGTATTAACTGTTTAGAGTGTGTTGATGCTTGTACAACTGTTATGGGTAAGCTTGGGAAACCATCTTTAGTTACTTGGTCAAGTGATTATGAGATAGTAGATCAAAAAGGTAAAACACAGTATTTCCGTACTAAGGTTTTAGGATATATAGGTTTATTAGTTGGTCTTATGCTTATGCTTGGATATATGAGTACAACAAAAGAAAATATGCTTTTAAATATTAACAAAGAGACTCGTCTTTATTCAACTAAATTGATGCCTGATGGTAATGTCAAAGTAGATAATGCCTATAAATTTTTACTACAAAATACTCAAAATGAAAAGATGGAATTTTTCTTTGAAGTTATCCCTCCAAAAGGTATGGAAGGTAAAATTATCATAGCTAAACCAAGTAAGAAATTTACGGCAGTTCCCGGTATGAAAAAGAAAAAAATTGTTGTTCTTAGAACTACAGAAGTTTTAGTAGATGATCCTAGAAAAGATACGATTATCCCTATCACGATTAGAGCTTATGCTGTAGGGCATGAAGAGGAGATTGTAGTGTTTAGAAATACTACATTTATTTTTCCAAGAGCAGATATTCTAAAAAAAGCAAAATAATATATCTTTAAATATTAATTAGATAGACTTTAAGCAATTTAAATTGTTTGGAGTTTATTTTGTTAAATATAATTAAAAAGATTCTTCTCTCTTTACTCCTTCTTTATGCCATTCTTGGCTTCATAATTCTTCCTCTTATTCTTAAATCTCAGGTTATTGAAATCGTACAAAAAGAGACTAATGCAAAAATAAGTATTGATAGTATTTATCTTAATCCATTTGTCTTTAGACTAGATATTTCTGGATTAAAGTTAAGTTCTCTAGATGATAAAGAGTTGATTTATCTAAAATCAATAAGTTTAAATCTTAAACCGTCTTCACTTTTAAAATCTGCTATTCATATACAAAGTTTTATATTTTCTGAACCTAGAATATCGCTTGTTTTAGATAATGATAAAAAAATAAATTTTACCTCTATAATAAAACCTAATGAAAAATCAACTGATGAAAAAGTGGAAGATAGTTCTAAATTTGAGATACCAAGGATAATTATCGATAGGATTGCTATTGTTAATGGTAGCTTGGATTATGATGATTATTCACACCCATCTAAATTTGAATTTAATCTTAATAATATAGGATTTGAGTTAAAAGATATAGATACTAAAAATATAAACACAAGCGATGCAAAATTTAGATTTTATATGAAATTGGCAGATGGTGGATTTTTTGATTTAAAAAGTGAAGTTATTGGTATTGAACCTTTGATATTAAAGGGGAGTATAGATTATGAAGCTAGTAAACTTTATACTCAGTGGCGATATATGCAAGATTCACTTAATCTTGAAGTTGCAGATGGAAAGATGGATATAAGCAGTGATTACTATT
>JAIOSY010000239.1 GCA_021107375.1 Sulfurimonas sp. | reverse complement strand
CAGGTGGAGCGATTTTACCTCTGGTTTTTGGCAAAGTTGCACAGATGATAGGTGATATGCAGTTAGCCTATTTAGTTGGAATAATTTGTTACCTTTTTATTTTAATGTATGCCTTAAAATGGCATAAAATGACTTCGTGGAGTTAAAATGTATAAATTAAAAACTAATGAAAATGGTTTAAAATATATTGAGATTACAAATGATTCGGCATGTGGGAAAATTGCGATTCAGGGAGCACATCTTTTTCACTACGCTCGTAATGGAGAGGAGCCTATTCTTTGGTTAAGTGAAACAAGTGATATGGAGCATGGAAAACATATCCGTGGTGGAGTTCCGATTTGTTGGCCATCATTTGGGATGAGTAATCCTGAGCTTCCTCAACATGGTTTTGCAAGAAACAGAATGTGGGATTTAGTAAATATTATCGAGATAGATGCAGGTACAACTCAAGTCATTATGGAGTTGAATGATACAAAAAAGTCTTTAAGAGCTTGGGAATATAAATTTAATTTACAAATCTCAATCACTATCTCAAATAAACTAACAATAGAGTTAAAAACCACAAACCTAGACCAAAAAACTTTTATATTTACTCAAGCACTTCATACTTATTTTAATATCTCAGACATATCAAATATCTCCATATCAGGACTAGAAAATAAACCATTTTTAGAGACTTTATCATCTACAAATCAAATACAAAATGGTGAGATAACTTTTAATTCTGAAGTTGATAGTGTATATCAAGAAGTAGATGATGAAATAGTTTTAAAAGATAAAACAAGAGATATAAAAATCAATAATGAAGGCTCATCCTCAATTGTAGTTTGGAATCCTTGGATAGAAAAGGGCAAAAGAATGTCGGGAATGATGGATGAGGGCTATAAAGAGTTTGTATGTATTGAGAGTGCTAATGCATTTGAAGACTCTAAATTTTTAGAGTCTGGAGAATCGCATACTCTTAAAGTGACTATTTACTAGTTACACCCTTATGTGTATCGTAAGCTAGCCTCATAACACCAACAGCATAGTTTGATGAGTTGTTATATCTCATAATATATTTCGCATATTTTTTCAGATATTGCAACTCATCTTTGTTGCATGAGAAACAATCATACTTTTTACCCGTTCTTTTACTCTCGCTATAAACAAAAGAGCCATTTTCATGTTTAAAATCATACTCATACCAAGCCTCTTCAACCTTTGACATCTCAGGAATTTTATCCCACTTTATCAACTCTGAAAAACCAGCTTTTTTGTTTAAAAATTTTGCAGCAGACATTATGGCATCTTCCATTTTTGTTAAGTCACCAACTTTACTTTTATAGCTGTCTATATATATAAAACTACTAGGCATAAACTGAGGAATCCCAACTGCACCGGCATAAGAACTTGGTAAGTTACATTGTGATGGTTTATACCCTTTTTTATAACAGTAGGTGATTATAGAGACCATATTTGATTTACCCATATTAAGCAACCACTTATCACGTTTAGTTTTTGGCTTCACTTTTACAACAAGCGTGTTAAAAACTTCAAAAGCATCAAAAGTAGGCTTGATTTTATCGAGCTTTGTCTCTTTCATAAGTATTGATGCTATAACTTCTCTGTTTACACCATATCTTTTTTCAGCTTCATCATAAACTTTTTTGTATTTTTTTACATGCTTTACTATTGTGGGTATATGTTTGACTAAAACATTATTTGCTTTTTTCTCATTCGCACGATGTGCTTTTATCTTTTTTGGACTAAACAGCTTAAAACTTAACATATCAAAATTTTCTGTTTTTCTTGATAGTAAAAAAGTGTTTGCCACATGAACAGGAACACCTTTTTTTACTACTCTTTTACATATATCTGTATAGTTTTTATTTTGAAATTCACAGTTTTTATACTCTGCGAAAAGTAAGGTTGTTAAAAGTGAGATTAAAAGTAATTTAACTATCATTTTTCATCTTTTTATTTATATCTTCTAATCTTTGAGGAGTTCCAATATCATGCCAATAGCTATGATATAAACTTCCACTTATTTTTTTATTGTTTATCTCAACTCTAAGTAGTGAAGCAAGTCCAGATTTTCCACATGCCAAGCTTTCAAATAGTTTAGGATTATAATATCCTATCCCTGAAAAAGTATATTTTTCTTCACTCTCATTTAAAACTAAAGCATTATCTAATCCAAAATCCCCATTAGGATTATGCTCTGGATTTTGTACTAAAATCAAATGAGCTAACTTATCTTTTAAATCCAAATTACTATCAAAACCATAGTCACAAAAAACATCCCCGTTTACAACTAAAAAAGTTTCATCTCCTAAAAGAGAAAGTGCCTTTTTAATCCCACCAGCACTCTCTAAAGCACCTGATTCTTGCTCATCTGAGTATGTAATATTTACACCATATTTTGAGCCATCACCTAAAAGCTCTGGAATTTTATATCCTAAATGGGCGATATTTATTACTATATCTTTAAATCCACATGCCAAGAGTTTTTCCAGATGCCAAACTATCAAAGGCTTAGCACCAACTTCTAAAAGTGGCTTTGGCAGAGTATCAGTTAAGGGTCGCATCCTCTCACCACGACCAGCAGCTAAAATCATTGCTTTGATTATATCTCTTTAAACATCTGATTGAGTGGCTTTGTCTCTTCATAGAGTTTAGCTGTATCAAAAAGGTATTTTAGAGTTAGTGGGATATCTTTTAGATACCCTTTTTTTCCATCTCTTTTATAAAGCCTAGCAAAAACTCCAAGAACTTTTATATGTCTTTGCATGCTAGTGAAATCAAACCATTTTATAAAGGTTTCATCATCAACATCCAAACCTTTTTTATCTCGAAAATACAGAACTAACTCTAAGTTATCTTCTCTGTCAAACTCTATATAAGAATCCTCTAAAAGTGAAGCTAAATCGTAAGTGATACCACCACTCATAGCATCTTGATAATCAATCACTCCAATCTTATCATCTTTGGTTGTCATAATATTTCGTGAGTGAAAATCACGGTGAACAAAAATATCTTGGGGTTGAGACAAAACTATATCAGAGATTTTGTCAATAGCCTCTGCAATTATTATCTCTTGTTTCTCGCTCAGGACAACGGGCAAAAGTTTTTTCATATACCACTCTGCCATCAAGTCCATCTCAAAAGTTAAAAATGCTTTGTCATAAAGTGGAAGTCCTGATGTATCTGCCTTTTGCATTTTAACAATCTCATCAATTGCTTTTTTATATAAATCCTTAAAGTTATCCCAATCTAAAATATCAAGATAGTGAGTATTTCCAAAATCTTCTATGATTAAAAATCCATCTTCAAGATTTTGCTCTAATATTTTTGGTGCTTTTACTCCAACTTTTAGTAGTTTTGCTGTTACATTTAAAAATGGTTTTAGTGAATCTTTTTCTAGTGAAGAGTCCATAAGTAAAAAGCTTGAATCATTATGAGTTAATCTATAATATTTTCTAAAACTAGCATCTTCTGAGGCTACTTCTATTTCAAAATTTTTATATGGTGTTTGTGAGAGCCAAATTGTAAGTTTATCCATATATTCCACCTAAAACTGAATTTTTCTTAGCACCTGTCACAGATTTTAAATCTACCTCTTGCTTATGAACTCTCATTTTAGCTAACCATGCAAAAGCCATCGCTTCCATAAAGTCACTACTAATTCCGAGTTCATCGCTAGACTTTACTTCAATATCGCACAATTTTTGTAATCTTTGCATTAAAAACCTATTTTTTACTCCACCACCACAAACAATGAGAAGATTTGTATCAGTTTTTTTAATATCATT
>JAIOSY010000052.1 GCA_021107375.1 Sulfurimonas sp. | reverse complement strand
TTCATCTTTTATGTTTAATGATATTTGCATTGGATACTCCTTGCTTTTATGTATTTTATCATATTAAATATAACTAGCAATAAAATCTTTAAAAACCAATAACAAAACAGTAAGTAAAATAGTACCTAAAATCAAGTAAAGGGCATTTTTTGAGCGAAGTATATCAAAAAAGTTTTTTACTCCAAAAGCTTTTATAGTTAAAGTAAAACCTACAAAGCCACCGACAGTACTTGCAAGTGCTAGACCACTTACTCCCATTGGGGAAATTAGTGATAGAGCTAGTAGTATGTATGTAACTAGAGAAACTGTTGCAATTTTTGCTGCCATCATCTGCATCTCTTTTGCATATAGCCATAGTAAGAACAGTTTTTGAAGTCCGAAGGGGATTAAACCTATCATATACATCTGTAAAACTAGGGTTGTGTTTGTTGTGTCAAGTGAGCTAAATGCACCTCTTTCAAACAAAAGCCAAGTTATCTCTTTTGCTAGAATTATTCCACCTATTGCACTTGCTGTTAGTAGGGCCGTTAAAAACCAAAATGCTTTTTGTAAAAATTCAAGAGCTTTATCTTCATCTTTGTTTTTAATGTATCTAGCAACTCTTGGGAAAAGTGCTATTGATGTAGCAATGGCAAAAAGGGCAAGAGGTAGTTGAAAAATACGATTTGCATAGTAGAGGTAAGAGATAGAGCCAGTCACAAGAAATGAAGCTAAAAATGTATCTAAAAAAGCAGAAACTTGTGCAGTTGAATTTCCCCACATTGCAGGAAAAAACTGATTTCTGAACTCTTTTGTCTCTTTTTTTATGATTTTTGATTTTACTCTTAAGTATTTAAAACCACCTATTAAAATTTTTGAGAGACCATAATTATAAATAGCTAAAATATGAACTGCGAGTTGTAAAATCCCACCAACAACTACACCCCAACTAAGATAATAAACTATCTCAACTTGAGTCTTGTCTTGTGAAAAATAAAGTGACAAAATAAGTGATAGATTTAGTAGGGCAGTTGAAAAAGCAGAGGTTGCAAAATGGTGTTTGTATTGGAGCATGGTACTTAAAAAAGTTACTGCAAATATAAGTGGAAGATACCAAAAGTTTATAGCTACAAAAGGGGCTGCAATCTCTATAGTTTTTGCATCAAAACCTACGGCTATAGCTTTTGTTGCAAGGGCTGGGAATAGGTTTACAATTAGAGTTATTATAAGTATGATAGAAAGAAAAACTATAAAGATATTGGCTGAAAAAACACCCTTATGATTTGACTTGGCAAAAGCAGGGATAAATACTTGTGTAAAAGCACCCTCAGCGAAGATACGACGAAATAGATTTGGTAGTTTAAATGCAATGAAAAATATATCACTATATATATTTGCACCAAGAACTGATGCTGTAAAAAGGTCTCTGATAAATCCTAGGATTCTTGAGATTAGAATCCCAAAACTGTTAGTGAAAATTGCTTTAAACATGGAGCTCTTTTGTTGTTTTTATATTTTTACCAAATTTTAACAAAAGTTTAGTTAAAATCTAGACTTTAAAATCTAAATATTAATTTGGTGAATGATAAAATGGCATTATTTGGTTCAAGCGATAAGAAAACTACTACATCTAGTAAAAAGATTCGTCCTACTGTTATCAGAGTGCAAAATGTTGCTAAGGAGTTGATTTCTCTAGCAAAATCATATGATGTAAATGTAAACACTATTGATTTTAACATTTTAGAAGTTCAAACATATACTCGAATGAATGATGGTTCTAAAGAAACAGAATGGGAAGAGATAGCTAATGATGAGATATATGAATTAGATGATGCAACTGCACTCTTAAATCCACATTTTCAGATTAAACAGATGTATGAGGTTGAATTCTTTACAAAAAAAAGTGATGATCCATATTCTAATTTTAATCTTGCTGTTGGAGCTAATGCTACTAAATGTAAGGTTTATATTAGTATTAAATCTGGGTCAAAAGTTTCATATTCTTCAACATTTGATAGAGAGTTATTAGTTTTAATAAATAAAGCAAAGGTTCGTGCTGGAATACTTATAGATATTTTTGATGAGATGATAAATGAAGCTGTATCAAAAATATCAGCACATGTTAGAGTTGAAGAAAAAGTTAAATATACAAAAAATGAAACCATTTTAATTGCTGAGTCTTATGAGCCAACTTTAACTATAAATGATGAAATAGTTTTACATTATGACAAAAAAGAGAACATAGACGAGCATCATAAGATGGATTATGCTTCTCGTGGATTTATTAAAAGTGTTGAAAAAGATGAAGTTATTATAGAATATATAAAAGCAAAAATTGGTAAATCAGGAAGAAATTGTCGTGGTGAGTTTATGGCAGCAAAAGAGCCTGAGGAGACTAATAAACCAACCTTTACAATAGATGAGACTATAAGAGAGGAGGATACACCTAAAAGTATTAAGTATATAGCAAATGAAAATGGTTATATATCACTTGAAGGAAATCTTTATAGTGTAAAAACAGATGTTGATCTTGATTCTATAACTTTTAAAACTACCGGAAATATAATTTCAGGTTTAGATTCTGATGTAAGTATTAGTGTTACTGAAAAAGATGCTGTTAAAGATGCTATTGGTAATGGTATGCAGGTTGAAGTAACAGAGATAGATATAGATGGAAATGTTGGTTCTAATGCTAAGTTATTGGCACAAAGAGCAAATATTGGTGGTCAAACACATAAAACAGCAGAGGTAAAGGCAGATAAGATAGATATAAATGTTCATAAGGGTAAAGCTTATGGAAAAAATATTCATATTACAAGATTGGAGCATGGTGTAGTTGATGGTGATGAAGTTGAAATAACACAAGCTCTTGGTGGAAGTATAAGAGCAAAAGAGATAAATATTGAGATTTGTGCATCACATGTTAAGGCTACTGCATCTAAATTTATTGAGATAAAAAAGCTTCAAGGAAGTGAAAATGTTTTTACAATTGATCCTTTATTAAAAAAAGATACTCAACATGATTTAGATGACAATAAAGATGATATAAAAAATTTAGAAAAAGAGATTAAAGATTTAAAAAAAGAGGAAGTAAAATATACTCAGCTTATTAAAAATAATACAGCCTCTTTCCAAGATGTTAAAAAAAGATTGATACATTATAAAAAAAGTGGAGTTAAACTGCCTGAGAGTTTTGTAAAAAAATATAAACAATTTCAAAAAATGCAAGAAACTTTGAAAAATCTTAAAGAATCTCAAGTGTTAAAGAGAAATCAATTAGAGATTACAAGAAGTAAAACTTCTGTATTTCAAGATAATATTTTTGAAGCTAGAATTATAAACAGAGATAGGTGGGTAGGTTATAATGAACTTATATTTAAGTTAGTTAAACCGAAAATGGATATAAGTTA
>JAIOSY010000245.1 GCA_021107375.1 Sulfurimonas sp. | reverse complement strand
GTGGTATTATCGCTGCTGCATTTCTTTACTCCATCAAAAAATCTATAGTTTTTAAAGAAGATAAAGTCCAAGCCGCCAAAAAATATGTACCTATATTTGTAGCACTTATGTCATGGGCTTTTGTTACTTACTTAACACTAAAAGGTCTTAAAAAAATCTGGCCAACTATCGTTGAATTTCTAAATATTATCCCTTTTGTATCTATAGAGATGACTAAAAAACCAACCCTTCTTACTGCTTTAATTCTTGGTTTAATTGCTGCTAGCATAGTTTTTATTTTTGTAAAAAATAGATTAAAAAACAGTTCAACTATGCTGGAAAACAATAGAGCTTCAGTAAATACTTTATTTACAATTCCTCTTATCTTTGCAGCGGCACTTCTAAGTTTTGCTCATGGTGCGAATGATGTTGCAAATGCGATTGGTCCATTAGCCGCTATCAATGACGCTGTAGTCAATGGCGGTATATCATCTAAAGCAAGTATCCCTATTTGGGTTATGGGTGTTGGAGCTTTAGGTATTGCTTTAGGTCTTGCACTTTATGGTCCTAAATTAATTAAAACGGTTGGTTCAGAGATAACTGAACTTGACCAGATAAGAGCATTTTCAATCGCTATGGCTGCATCAATTACAGTTATCATCGCATCACAACTTGGACTACCGGTTAGTTCAACTCATATTGCTATTGGTGGTGTTTTTGGTGTTGGATTTTTAAGAGAATATCTACACTTAAATGATAAAATTCCTACCATAGAAGAGGATAAACTTACAATCGCAGATGAGAGAGAAACTCTAAATGCATATACACAGGAACTTAAAACTCTTGAAGCAAATGAGGGTAAAGGTGAAGCAGAGTACCAAAGAATAGTTGAACTATATAAACTTATTGCCCAAGAAAAACAAATTATAAAATCAACTAAAAGACATATTAAACAAGCTAAAAAAGTTGAGTTTGTAAAAAGGGATGCTATCAAGAAAATAGTTACGGCATGGGTTGTAACAGTTCCTGCAGCTGCAACGCTCTCTGCTGTACTGTTTTTTATGATTAAAGGGATAATGGTTTAAGAAAGTTCCGTTTTAACGCAGTTTCTACCACTATCTTTTGCTAGGTATAGAGCTTTATCTGCTCTATCAATAGCTTCTTTCATGTCTTCACCCTCTCTAACTTGAGAAACACCAAAACTAGCACTTATACTACCAACTATTTCAATCTCCATATTTTCTATATACTTTCTTAACTTTTGAGCTAAAATAGTTGCATTTGACAATGAAGCTGTTGGAAGCAGAACGATAAACTCTTCACCACCCCATCTACAAACTATATCTATATCTCTTAAAGTTCTAAGCAGTGCATGTGAAACTTGAATTAAAACTTTATCCCCTGCATTATGCCCATAAGTATCATTAACTTTTTTAAAGAAATCAATATCTAAAAGTATAATTGACATATCATTATGTCTTTGTGTCATAGCCGTATATGAAGAGAGATAAAGTTCTGAAAATTTATAACGATTATATAAACCAGTTAAAGAATCAGTTGAAGCTAAAGTTTCATACTCTTTATTTTTATTTTCAAGAATATGATTTATCTCGCTAAGTTCATCTTGATACTCTTTCATTAACATTGCCCATCTTGAATATGTTAAAGATATAAGCTCTTTTTGTGTAATAATTCCAGATAATTTCCCATCATCATCGACCACAACAACTCTTTTATAATGTTTTTGTTTTATATATTTTATAGCATCTTTTACAGATGAATTTTTATGTATTGAGTCAACGGGTGATGACATATAATTACTAACAGCTAAGTCTAAATTATTTTTATGCTTAATTAACTTCATAACATCTTTAGTTGTAAGAATTCCTACAGGCTTCATATCTTCAACTATAATTACATTATCAAACAAACCATGTTGCATCTCATCCAATAAAACTGAGGTAATAGCTTCACTATCAACCCATTTCATTCTACGACCCTGCTTTAAAAAATCTACTAATCTATAATTATCCATAAGAGTATCTGGATCAATATTACCTGTTATATCAGTATGCGATAATAAACCATATAAACTATTATCCTCATTTAAAGCACAAATATATTCCATATTATTATTTAAATACTCTAAAGTGTCTAATACATTTTTACTTTTATTTATCGTAGGTATTTTATTTAAATTCAATTTTGATAATGACATATTTAAAACAAGTTTGTTTTTTTGTATCCTTAAAACATCTATAATACTCAAAATTCTAAAACAATCTTTATCTAAAACAACCATATTTCTATGATTTTGCTCTAACAAAAGATCTAAAGCTTCTGCAATTGAAGCCTTAATATCTATGCTAATAATTGAAGTAATAGCTATATCACTAATTAATGGAAATTTCATGCAACTCTCTCTTTATACATTGTTTAAATATTTTTGGACTCTTATTGCTTGAACATGCTCTTTAACATCATGTACTCTAAGGATTGAAACCCCATTTCTCATAGCTTCTAAATGTAGAGCAAGCGTTCCAGCCAACCTCTCATCTACATTCGATGGATAAATTTTATCTATCATAG
>JAIOSY010000042.1 GCA_021107375.1 Sulfurimonas sp. | reverse complement strand
TTTGTTATCATTAGTTTGCTCCAATATCAGATCTATTTTTTTATACGCTGGTTTTAATATATCTTCAAAATAATTTTTAGAACTTTTTTGAATATAATTCTTAAAACTTATTAATTTTATCTCTTGTTCATGAGAACCATCATTCATGATTTTAAGTTTTTTAATAAAATCTTGATTTTTATTTGCTATTTCATATATAGTAAGTCCAAATTTACGACTAAATTTTATAATTTCATCATCTTTCATAGCTATATAACTATTTAAATCATCATTAAAAAGATAATTTTTTACAGAGTTTGTATCACTAAAAAATCCTCTTACATCACCAAAATAGTTATCAAATTGATAATTAATATATCTCATATCTTTTACTCTATTTAAGACAAAAATAACTTTTAAATCTTTTCTTAAATTTTTAAGCATGGTATAGACAATACTAGCATTTACTCCATCTTGTTCACTATCAAGAAGAGGTATAACTGCTAAATCTATAAACTCTATCATACCATTTTCTGAAAAAGCCTCTATAATATTCGAGGTAGTTTTATTCCCACCTATATCAAAACAAGCAGATTCATCTCTAGATAATAAGTCTGTTATTTTTTCCCTTAATATACTACTAGAGACTTCTACAATCTCTCTAGTTGTTAATTTTGAATCTCCATAACTCAAACAATCATTATTTTCATCATCAAACTCATAAAATGAAACTACTGTTTTTGTTTTAGAGTATAAATATGGAGCTATAAGTTGCATACTAATATTACTTTTACCCACGCCCCCTTTACTTGATAAAACCATTATTTTTAGATTTTTACCCATTATATAACTCTTTGATATATGGAAGTTTTAACTTGTTTTAGTTTCGGTATTTTTATCATATTAAGGTTTTCAGTATGTGATATTATAAAAAATCCACCTACTAAAAGTCTATCAACAACATTATCAACAACTTTTTGTTTTGTATCATTATCAAAATATATTAGTACATTTCTTAAAAAGATAAGATTAAACTTACCAAAATCGATATTTTGCTCAAGTAAATTACCAACTTGAAATCTCATATTTGAAATTATACCTCTATCTATAAGAAATTTTCCAGCATGTTGTCCTTTACCTTTTAAACAGTATACTGATCTTAGTGCTTGAGGAATTTTATCTATCCAACTCTCAGGATAAAGCCCAACACGAGCCTTTTTAATAACATCAGAGTTTATATCAGTTCCTAAAATTTCCCAATCTTGTTTTGCCATAGTAGAATCAAGAAGCATTGCAGTTGAATAAGCTTCAGCTCCAACAGAAGCAGCAGCCGACCAGACTCTAAATTTTGTTTTATATGGATGATTTGGAATAAGTTCTTTTTGCAAAAATTCAAAATGTTCAATCTCTCTAAAAAAGTATGTTTCGTTTGTTGTTAAAAGATTAACCATCTCATTTAACTCTAACTTATCTATCTGAACCAACCTTATATAATCAGTATAACTCTTTAGTTTATAATGCATTAACCTCTTAAGTAAACGAGTTTGCACCAATAGTTTCTTTTTATCATTAAGATCTATTCCTGCTTCTCTAAAGATTATCTTTTGAAATACTTGAAACTCATTTTCTTGTAAGGTTATTGTTGTCATATTTTATATTATCATCTCTTTAATTGCTTCACCTAGTTTTAACATATTAACTTTACCAATTATTACATCTGCTCCAGCCTCCACAAGAGTATTTTCCATATTGTCATTTGACATATTAGTATGTACTATGATTTTTATATCATCATACTGTTTATCTTCTCTAATAAGTCGTATAACTTCTCTTCCACTCATAATAGGCATCTCTAAATCTGTTATAAAAACTCCTATATCCTCTACAGATGTATTTTTTATTGCATCCATCATTTGTTTGCCATCATTATAAATCTCATAATTAACACTAAGAGACTCAAAGAGCTCTTTTACCATTCGTCTTATAAAACGGCTATCATCTGCAAATAAAACTTTTTTTTGTGATGTTTGAATTGGTTTTAGCTTTACAGATTGATCATGACTCTCTATTTCAATGTTATCAAAAACATCTAAAAGTAATTTATCGCTATCAAAAATTACACACATTTCATCTTTACCAGCAATTTGGACCTTTGTAATAAAAGAAGTTTTTTCATTATTTTCAGAGTTATCAAACATTGTCTCAGGTGAAATATTTACAATATATTCAACCCTTTTTACAACTATACCCATACGATGACCACCATAATGAGCCAATATAATAAGTTCATACTCGCTCTCATCTAATACTTTATTTCCAAACCACTCATCAAAATTTACAATTGCAGTCATATTTCCGCGAATATCTGCAGTTCCTAAAATATGACCATTATTATTATTTCTTAAAATATTTAAATCTTTATATACTAAAAGTTCTTCAATCTTTGAAACATTTTTTGCATAGTATTGGTTATCACTACCTACAAAAATAAGATATTGAGATGTATCATTTGCGTTAGTATTTACAAGTTTTATAAGATCTAACTCATCATCATCATCTTCATCATCTGTATCATTACCTATCTTTGTAATATCTTCTAATTCATCATAATTACTCATATTTACACCCTAATTTCTGATAACTCTTTCACATCTAAGATAGCCTGTGTATTTAGTATAGATATATAATCACCATTATATTTAGCCATATTTAAGATAAATTTCTTATCAAATTTTGCTCCAAATTCTGGCGCTGATTTAATGTCATTAGGACTAATATCATCAACTTCATAAACTTCATCAATTATTATTCCAAGATTTACCCATCTACCATCAGTTGTCTCATACCGTATAACAACAATAGAAGTTTTTGCTCCTATTTCAATAACACCAAGTTCAAGTCTATCAAGTAGGTCAATAACAGGAACAATATCTCCACGAATATTTGTAACACCCTTCACAAAAGATGGCATCATCGGTACTTTTGTTATTTGAGTATATTCAACAATTTCACTTGTTTTTAATGCTTTTATAGCATACAAGTCACCACCCACTAAAAAAAGTAGATGCTGATGATTTTGAGCTATTTTATCTTCACTCATAATAAACTCTTAATAGCGGTCAAAATCACGAAGATTTAAATCACCACCACTTTGTTGACGCTGTGGAGTTACTGCTGCAGGAGCAGATTTTTGCACAGCTGCAATCATTGCCCCTTTTTGCTCTTGCATTTGAAAGAAATTCATCATCTCAACCATACTGTCAGTTTGTCCACTTAACTCTTCAGAAGCACTAGCTAACTCTTGAGAAGATGATGCATTTGATTGTGTTAGTTGGTCTAACTGAGTCATAGCAGTATTAATTTGACTAATTCCAATATCTTGCTCTTTAGCAGAATCAGATATATTTTGAACCAAATCTGCAGTCTCTTTAATTTTTGGAACAAGACCAGAGATAAGTTCTCCAGCAGTTTCACTAACTTTAACACTAGCTGTAGTGATTGTACTAATCTCTTGAGCTGCTACCTGACTTCTTTTTGCAAGTTTTCTAACCTCAGCAGCAACAACGGCAAAACCTTTACCATGTTCACCTGCACGAGCTGCTTCTATAGCCGCATTTAGTGCAAGAAGATTTGTTTGATACACAATATCTTCAATGATTCCAATTTTCTCAGAAATAGTTCTCATAGCTTCAACTGTCTTAGTAACCTCTTCCCCACCTTGAATTGCCATTTTAGCAGCTGATTCTGCTAACTCATTTGTATCTTGTGCATTTTTAGCAGATTCTGAAACGCTTCCACTCATCTCCTCTAGTGCTGCAGAAGTTTCCTCTAATGAACTTGCCTGCTGTGTTGCACCACTTGATAGTGTTTGTGAAGTTG
>JAIOSY010000096.1 GCA_021107375.1 Sulfurimonas sp. | reverse complement strand
GACTTTATAAACTCTACTCCTGTTATGATTAGGATAGTGTAATTAAAATTTTAATTACAGGAGCAAGTAGTGGCTTAGGTGCCGAACTTGCTCGTCAATATGCAACTCCCCAAAACTCGTTAATACTTCTTGCTCGTAGAGAAGATAAACTTTTTAAACTTAGAAGTGAACTTTTTGAATTAGCTAAAAGTGTAGAGATAATTGTCGCTGATGTAACTGATTTTGATAAACTTCAAGAGAAAATCTCGGCATGCCTGTCCTCCTTGGTTGAGGGTGGGAATCTTGATATGGTGATATTAAATGCTGGAATTTCTGTTGGACATTCAGAGGAGATTACACCATTTAAAGAGTTTAAAAAACTTTATGATGTAAATGTACTCTCAAACCATGCGATTTTAGAAGTTTTATTGCCAAAATTTGAGGCTCAACAATCTGGAAAAATTGTTTTTATCTCTTCACTTGCTTCACTCTTTTCAATGCCATCTTCAAAAGCTTACAGCTCTTCAAAAAGAGCCTTAAATGCCTATGCTGAAGCGATTAGATATAAATATAAAAAAGATAATATAAAAGTTATAAATATCCTTCCTGGGTTTATAAAAAGTGAACTTACCGATAAAAATGATTTTCACATGCCATTTCTTTTATCGACTGAGGATGGTGTGAAAAAAATCAAAAAAGCTATAGAAAAAGAGAAAAGAATTTATGCTTTTCCTCTTAGATTTTATTTAATCATTAAACTTTTAAATCTACTTCCACACTTTTTAAGAGAGAAAATAGTAAACTCCATACAATAATTAAAATTAGGGTTTTTAACTATGAAAGATTTTGAAACGATAGAGAGTGTTTGTACTTATTGTGGTGTTGGTTGTGACATAGCTGCAGAGGTGTTTGATAACAAAATACAGAAGATATTTGCTTATAAAGATGGTGTTGTTTCAGAGGGAAAACTTTGTATTAAGGGTAAGTATGGCTTTGATTTTGTTGACTCAAAAGAGAGAATTACAACTCCTAGAATTAAAAAAAGTTTTTTAGCAAAAAATCCAGCTATTAGAAATGCTATAAGTTCATCACTACAAGAGTTAGATGATGAGTGGTATGAATGTGATTTAGAAGCGGCAACAACGGCCTCTGCTATAAAATTAAAAGAGATTCAAGAGAAATATGGACGAAAATCGGTTTGTTCTATCGGTGGAGCAAGATCATCTTGTGAATCTGTTTATCTACTTCAAAAATTTACTCGTCAAACTTTGAAATCTCCTCATGTTGATAACTGTGCAAGAGTTTGTCATGCTCCCTCGTTAAAAGGGATGAAAGCTACTATTGGTGAGGGTGCTGCTACAAATCCTTACAACGATATTTATGATTGTGAATTTATGATAGTTATCGGCTCAAATACAACCGAAGCTCATCCTATTATTGCAAATAGAATTGTAAATATGGCTGGAAAACATGATAATCTTGCTACTTTTGATGTTCGTGAGATTAAACTTCACCGTGTTTCAAAATATAAGGCAATTATCCCACATGAAGCTAATCTACTTGTTTTAAATATGTTGGCATATGTGATTATAGATGAAGAGTTATATGCTGAGAGTTTTATCCAAAATCGTACTAAAGGTTTTGATGAATTTAAAGAGAAAATTTTAAATGATGAGTATGCAAATCCAGATTATTTTAATAATATAGAGGGGTATGAGTACCTTTCAAAAATGATTAGAAAAGTTGCCCGTGAGTATGCACTTAAAAAATCTATGATATTTTGGGGACTTGGAATCACTGAGCATTTAGATGGTTCTTTTGCTGTTATGGCTATAACTCACTTAGCACTTATGACTGGAAATATTGGAAAACAAGGAGCTGGTTTAATGCCTCTTCGTGGACAAAATAATGTTCAAGGTGCTTGTGATATGGGTATGCTTCCATACTATGAACCTGATTACCAAGATGCTAAGGAAGTTGGGCTTATGACTCCTCAACTTGTAGATGCAATGCTTAGAGATGAGGTAAAAGCTGTTATAAACATGGGTGAAGATTTAACTCATATCCATCCAAATTTAAACAAAGTAAATCGTGCTTTTGACAGGCTAGAACTTAATATGGTTCAAGAACTTTTTATGACAGATATTGCCAAAAAAGCAGATATTGTTATTGGTGTAAAATCTGCTTATGAAAAAACTGGTGTTTATGTAAATGCGATGAGAAGATTGCATCTTTCACAACCTTTGGTTAAGTCAGATTTACCAGATGACTGGGAAGTTACAAAAATGCTTGACAATAAAATGGGTGGAGATTACAGCTATAAAGATTCTAGTGAAGTTTGGGATGAAGTTCGTGAGGTAGCACATAGAAGATTTAGCGGTGCATCTTACCTTAGACTTCAAAGACATAGAAAAAGAGGCTTACAGTGGCCAGTTTATACAGAAGATACACCAAGACTTCATCAACTAGATTTTAGAACACCAGATGGTTTGGGTGAATTTCACTATAACCAATACAAACTTCGTGGGATGATAAAAGAGATTATAGGTAAAACTTTAACAGGTTATCATCTAACAACAGGAAGAACAATCGCTCACTATAATAACTCTGCTCAAACAAGAAAAACAGATACTTTAGTAGATAGATATAGTGAAGATATTTTACTTGTTTGTGAAGATGATGCGAGTGATTTTACAAGCCCAAAAGTTATACTAAAAACAGAGCATGGACAAACAAATCCACTAACAATAAAACTAACAGATAAAGTTCAACCAAAAACACTTTTTACTACTTTTCATTATGCTGAGTCAAATATAAATTCACTTTTTGGTGATGAGAGTGATGAGTTGATTTTAACAGCTGCTTTTAAATCTGTGAAAGTGGAAGTTATAAACTTATAATATAAAGGTTTAGGATATATGAGTAGAGCCAAAGGAAACCTAGCTGAAGATACGGCATGTGGGTTTCTTTATGATAATGGCTTTACAATAATAGAGCGAAATTTTTATTCCCGATTTGGTGAGATAGATATTATCGCTACTAAAGATGAAGTTCTTCACTTCATTGAAGTAAAAAGTGGACTTGATTATGAGTCTGCTATACAAAATATAACCCCCTCAAAACTTCGTAAATTTATAAAAACTGTAAATGTTTATCTGAAAAAAAATGGTTTAGATGTTGATTTTATGATTGATGCAGTTGTTGTCTCACCAAAAGGTGTTTGGCATGTGGATAATATAACACTTTGAATTTTCAATAAATTTGTATATAATACAGATATACAAGGATGAAGATGCAGTTTGATTGTTTAGATGTTGAGTCTATTGTTGGTTTTGATTGGGATGAGGGTAATATTCATAAAAATGAAAATAAACATGGACTAAAATGGACAGCAATTGAAGAGGTGTTTTTTAATGAACCTTTAGTAATTATAGAAGATTTTAAACACTCTTGTATTGAATGTAGATGTGTAGCCTTAGGCTATAACGATGCTAGTGATTTGATTACAGTTATATTTACTTTGAGAGAAGATAAAATCAGAGTAATATCTGCAAGAAGTATGAGTAAAAAGGAGAGAAAAGTTTATGAAAGAGCTTAAAACAATCCCAACTTTTAAAGATGAAGCAGAAGAATCTGTATTTTGGGATAAACATGATGTGAATGATTATTTTGATATGAGTAGTGCTAAAAAAGTTCGCTTTTCAAATCTTAAAAAAACCACAAAAAGTATATCTCTTCGATTACCTGTTGATATGATAGAGGAACTTAAAGTAAAAGCGAATGCTATGGATGTTCCGTATCAATCTTATATAAAAATGATTTTAAATAGTGCTTTAAAAACAGCATAGTAAGGAAGTAATAAATGAATGCAAAAATATTTTTCGGTTCAACTGAAGCTACAAAAGAAAATCTAAGTGAGAGAAAATCACCTTATAGTGGTAAGGTTGTTTCTACTGCTCCTATTTGTGATGAGTCAGATACTAAAAAGGCTTTAAAAATAGCACAAAATGCTACTAAAGATGCAAAAAACTCTACACTTTCTCAAAGATGTTCTTGGCTTTTAGATGTGGCTAAAAAGTTAAAAGAGAATAAAGAAGATATTGCTCAAACTATTACTGATGAGGTTGGTAAGCCTATCGCGTTTGCTCGTGTTGAGGTTGAGAGATGTATTGAAACTGTAACTTTATCTGCTGAGATTATGAGAACTATGCATGGTGAGACTATTAACACAGATGCGATGGCTAGTGGTAAAAAAACTATCAGCTTTTTTCGTCGTGAACCTGTTGGGGTTGTAGCAGCTATTACACCTTTTAACTTTCCTCTAAATCTTGTAGCACATAAACTTGCCCCTGCTCTTGTAGCAGGGAATACAGTTGTTTTAAAGCCTACTCCTGAAGCTCCTTTGACTGCTTATAAGTTCGCGAAGCTTTTTATAGAGAGTGAATTTGCAATTAAAGATGCTTTATCGGTTGTTTATGGAGATGCTGAGGTTGGTTCAACTTTAGTTGGCTCTGATATTCCTAGAGTTATCAGTTTTACTGGTTCAGTTCCAGTTGGAAATATCATCACAAAATCTGCTGGAATAAAAAAAGTAGGACTAGAACTTGGTGGAAATGCAGCTACTTATATTTCTAAATCTGCCGACTTAGATTTAGCAGCGAGCAGATGTTCTCTTGGTGCTTTTGTGAACTCTGGTCAGGTTTGTATTAGCTTACAAAGAATTTATGTAAATGCAGATATTTATGATGAGTTTGCTTTAAAAATGGCAGAAGAAACTAAAAAATTAAAAGTTGGTTCACCTTATGATGATGACACTTTTATGGGTCCACTTATAGATGATGAAGCTTGTATCCGTGCAATGGGTTGGGTTCAAAACGCGATAGAAGAGGGTGCAAAACCTTTACTTGAACCTAAAAGAGATGGAAGAATGTTCTATCCATGTGTGATGGCAGATGTAACTGATGATATGGCGATAGTATGTGAAGAGGTTTTTGCACCGATAGTTTCTCTTGTAAAAGTTGATGATTTTGATGATGCACTTCCAAGAATGAACAACTCACCTTATGGACTTCAGTTTTCAGTATTTACAAATGATTTAGCACTTACAAATCGTGCGATAGATGAGCTTGATGCTGGTGGAATTATTATAAACGATATGCCAACGCTTCGTTTTGATATTCAACCTTATGGTGGTGTGAAACTTAGTGGAGTTGGGCGAGAGGGTCCAAGGTTTGCTATTGAAGAGATGACTGAGATTAAGTCAGTAGTGATTTGTTAGATGTCTAAAGAAAAAGTAATTATCTCAGCTTGTCTTTTAGGTCACACATGCCGTTATGATGGGCAAACTAAGAAAACAACAGAGATAGTTGATGCATTTAGTGAATATGATATTATCCCATTTTGTCCAGAAGCACCACTTTTTGGAACTCCACGAGAGCGAATTAGTGTTATAGAGATTGATGGGAAAAATCATATCGTTACTGATAAAACTAACAAAGATGTTACGAAACTTTTAGAAGATGAGATAAACACTTTTATAGATAAAAATAAAGATATAAATAAGATAGTGTTAAAATCAAAGAGTCCAAGCTGTGGATATAAGACAACTCCAATTTTGAATGAGAATAAAGAGACCATTAAAACAGGCAATGGGATTGCCACCGAACTCTTTTTAAAAGAGTTCAAAGATATATCAATAAGCGATGAATTTAATTATTAAACAGATTTAAAATATTTGCTTGAGAGATATTTTTTTGTGCTAAAGCAAATGCACCTATTTGATCCAATAGGTTGTTTTTATTAAAATCAGCACTTTCTTTTGCAAAGTCTAAGTCTCTTATTTGAGATTCAGATGAGGTAATATTTACTTGAGATACAGATATATTTCTTATATTTGATTCCAAAGCATTTTGTCCAGCTCCTAAATCAGTTCTAATAATTCCACTAGCTTCTAGTGCATCATCAATATTTTTTAGACTATCTTCTATACCTTGAGTACTTAAAACATCAACAGATGGAAGTAAAGAGGAGGCATTATCAAAATCTACATTGATATTATCTCCACCATTTGCTCCAGTTTGAAATGAGAATTCACCATCTCCACTTAATAGATTTATGCCATTATATGAAGTGGTATTTATAATATTATTTGCCGATGAAAGCAAGCCATTTATCTCATTTTGAATATTTTCTCTATTGCTATGATTTAATATACTACTGCCAGCTTGGAGTGTTAGTTGTCTTACATCACCTAAAATATTTGAATATTCCTGCATAGCCCCATCAGCTATCTGAACCATACCAATAGCATTATTTGAATTTTGTATAGCCTGACCTAGTCCACGAACTTGTGCAGACATAGTATCTGCTATAGCCATACCAGAGGCATCATCCGCAGCACTATTGATTCTAGATCCAGATGAAAGTTTAGTTAAGTTAGCATCTAGGTTTAAAGTGTTAAATGTTAACGAATTTGTATTTGAAACAGTCATAATAAATCCTTTTATTTACATAAAGTATACATTGAGATAGCTTAATAAAGTATGAATAATTTTATCTAGATAATAAGTAATCAAATTCTAAAATAGTATTATTTAAAGATAAAACTGTTAGAATAAGATATTATAAATAATAATAAAGGGTGGGATACTTCATGAAGTTTGTGTATATTTTTATTTTAAGTACTTTTATTTTTTTGTTAAATGCATCAGAGTTTAATTCTCCTGCAAGTATTTTTGCGTCTGGAAATAATAAATTTGTTTTGCCAGTTTTATTAAAAAGTTTTTATAGAAAGTATCCAGATGCTAGAGTCTTAGTTCAGTATGGTTCTACTGGTGATTTAACGGATGCTATTTTAAATGGAGTGAATTATGATATTTTGCTTGGTGCAGATATGCAGTATCCACAAAAAGTTTACGATGCTAAAAAAGCTTTAAATCCTCCAAAAGAGTATGCAAGAGGTTCTCTTATTTTATTTATTCCAGCTGATAAAACATTTC
>JAIOSY010000066.1 GCA_021107375.1 Sulfurimonas sp. | reverse complement strand
AGAGGTTTAAACCCCTGTAATAGGGGCTTAAATAGAGATTAAAGTGGAGTTACGTTCTCAGCTTGAGGGCCTTTTTGACCTTCACCAATTTCGTAAGTCACTTTTTGACCTTCGTTTAAAGAAACACGACCGTGTCCTGGGTTGTTAACTTGACGAAAATGTACGAATACATCACTTTGTCCGTTATCTTGTTGAATGAAACCATAACCTTTTTCTTCGTTAAACCATTTAACTGTACCGTCTAATAATTCTGCCATTGTAATACCTTTAGTATAAAAATTCACTTCATAAGAAGTGGAGTCAAAAATTTGGAGAGTCTTTAGATAACAATTGAGCAAAATTACAAAATTACACACTAAAGATGAACTCGAGCCTCATCTTTCATCGGCGTAATTGTAGCGTAATTAAACGATAATATCAATTAATTTGCAAATTTTAATAAATTTTAATTTTTGCCGATGTTATTAAGAACTAATCTAAAAGGATTTATCATGAATGTTACATCAAATGTGCCGAGCTATCATGCGAATGCGAATGCTAAAGTTAACACGCCAAATGAGAATGCAAGTGCAAATGCTAAAATGCGTGTTGCTGAGGCACATGCTAGTTCTATACAAACTAATTTTACAGAGAAAATATCTAAAGAGGATGCTGCTGAACTTAGAGCTCAGATTACTCAAAATGCAAATGATATGATGCTTAAATCTACTACTATTCAAGCAAACCTATCAAATCCTATAGATGATTTTACTCAGTTATATGGTGATTTTCAAAGTTTTTTAAGTGATATAGGTTATGCTGGTAAGCCAATAGCTGAATTAACTCAGGGTGAAGCTGCTCAACTTGTTAGTGAAGATGGTATTTTTGGAATTACTCAAACTTCTGAGAGAATTGCTAATTTTGTGATTAATGGTGCTGGTGGTGATGAAGATAAACTTAGAGCAGGTCGTGAAGGGATGCTTCAAGGTTTCAAAGAAGCAGAAGCGATGTGGGGTGGAGAACTTCCAGAGATTTCACAAAAAACTATGCAAGCATCTTTAGAGATGGTAGATAAAGCTATGTATGATTTGGGTTTTTCTATTTTAAATGAAGAGGTTTAAGGATAAAAATGAAATATAAATTAAAAGATGAATATATAGAGTTGTTTAAATTGCTAAAAGTATTAGACTTAGTAGATAGTGGGGCTCAAGCAAAATATCTTGTGGCTGAGGGATATGTAAACAGAAATGGAGAGGCTGAACTTAGAAAAAGAGCAAAAATTATTTCAGGTGATGTTATAGAGATTGCTGATGTGACAATAGAGGTTGAGTAGTTCTTTTAAATTATAAAAGAACTTACTAAACCGATTAGTCCACCAAAGACACCACCCCAAACTATTAACCAATCAAGGTGTTCTTTGATTAGTTTTTGAACTATTTCTTTTACCATTTGAGGGGTAAGTTCGTTTAGCCTTGTATCAATTACAGACTCAATTGATTCTAGCATATCGTCATTTAAAGATGAGTTTTGCATATGATTTTGTAATGTTGAGTTAAAAGTTTCTGAATTTACTATCTCTATGACAGCTGATTTCATTTTAAGTGCAAATGGTTCACGAAGTCCGTCGAGTGCTGCTTCTCCCCCAAACATTCCAAGCATTCCTCCAAAAGATGATTCCATAACTGTTTTACTTAATGCATCAAAGGCTGGAGAAAAATCAGTTTCTTCTATGATAGGTTTTAGGTTTATTTTTTTTTCTTCACTTGCAAAAAAAGTCTCTAGTTGTTCTCTGGTAAAAAATTCACTCATCATTAAGTTTTTTATAGCATCTTTAAAAGCTTCAAATCTTGCTGGAATTACACCAGAACCATAAAGAAAAGGAACTCTCTCAAACAACATATGGATAGCAAGTTGGTTTGTAATCGCACCTGATAGTGCAAAAAGTCCAGTAAAAAGTAAAGGTAAACTAAATTCACTAACTATAAAAGATAGAGCGATTAATATTATCGCGATGAGGTTTGTTATTAAACTTTTATTTATTTTCAAAATATATCCTTAATTTAAAAGTGAAATTATACTAAAAAGGTATCATTATGTAAATAATAAAAAATATTAGGAAATGAAAAATTATGAAACAAGAAAGTTATGAATTATTTAAAAATAGTTCAATAGAAAATATAGTAAAAAAAATAGATGAAGAGTTGATAACAAGAAATGAATCTCCAATATGGACAACAAGAATCAGTCCATTTACTCATGCGATTTTAAGTATCTTAGTTCCTTTAAGGGATGCAAATATGCTTTTTAATCCAGAGGGTAAATTTGTTGATGAATTAACACCAGAACTATTTTTCTTATGGAGTGATTTTGTAAGTTTAAAAACACTTGCCTTTACAATTCAAAAATCTAATGTTGCTGGGGAGTTGCTTCGAACTTCATTAGATGTTTCCACATGCCAAAGATATAAGGAGATAGATTTAAAGGAATTAGGAGATTATCTTGGTGCAAATAATGTTAATCTTGAAAATGAGTCTTTAGATTTTCCAATAGCTAGCTACAACTTACATCAGGGTGTAAGTAATGTTATCAAATCACTTTTGTAGAAAATTATGAATAGATTTATTGAGTATTTTATATCAAATAAAAGACTTAACTATGCACTTTTAATATTTTTAGCATATCTTGGTGTTAATGCTTATATGAATATTCCTAAAGAGATGTTTCCTGTTGTTGAGTTGGATAAGATAAGTGTTAGAGGTGCTTATGCAGGAACAAGTGCAACAAATATGGATAGGATGGTTGTTAGAGATATTGAGGATGAGTTAAGTAATATTAACGGTATTGATAAAACAGAAACAACTATAACGCCTGGTTCATTTATAATTATATTAACACTAAATGAAAATTCAAATAGGATAAATTTACTCTCTAAAGTAAAAGACTCCATCGCCTTGTCAAGGCAATATCTACCATCTGATATGAATGAACCAACTGCAAAACTTTTAGATAAAACTAAGTCTTTGATAAAACTTGCAGTAAGTTCCAAAACTCGTTCTCGAGGTGAATTAACGGTAATCTCACAAGAGGTAAAATCAAAATTATCAAAAATAAAAAATATTAGTGATATATCCATTAGAGGGGATTCTGATGAAGAGATTTTAATAAGTATAAATTCTGAAGCAGTAATGGCTTATGGCTTAAATCCATCAAGCGTTGTAAATGCTATCTCTAATTTATCATATATTTTTCCTATTGGAAATATTGAGGAGAGGGGAAACTTTGCTTTTATCTCAACAACAAATGGAAAAGCAAATGTTGAGGAGTATAGAGAGAGTATTTTAGATATAGATTCAAAATATATTAAACTTGGGGATATTGCTGAGATAAAAGTTCATTATCCACAAACTATAACACTCTCAACTTTTAACAATAATCCAACTTTAACACTTGTTATCTCTAAAGGGGAAGAGGGTGATGCTACTGAAATCTCAAAAGAGTTAAGAGAAGTGGCTAAAAAACTTCAAAATAAATATGATGGAGTTATGTTTAACTTTTATCAAGATAGTTCTGTTCCAATGAAAGATCGTCTTGATACTGTGGTTTCAAACTTAATGTTTGGTTTGATTTTAGTGTTTTTCTCTATGTTTATTTTGATAAATTTTCGTATTGCATTTATTGTTACTATTGGTATCCCTTTCTCTTTTATTATAGGGTTATTGTTTATCTATTATATGGGTTACTCGATTAATATAGTTTCACTTCTTGGTGCTTTGATTGTTATCGGGATAGTTGTTGATGATGCGATAGTTGTAAGTGAAAATATACAAAGATATATTGATGAGGGGATGGATAATTATGAGGCTGCTATATTAGGTGTCAAAGAGATGATTTTACCTATCACTTTAGCAACTATTACAACGGCTGCTGCATTTTTACCTATTTTTATGATGCATGGTGAGATTGCACTCTTTTTAGTCTTAGTTCCTATTGTTGTTGTTATGATTTTAATTGGTTCTTTGTTAGAGAGTTTTTTATTTTTACCACTTCATGCATCAGAACTTTTAAAAAAGAGTAAAAATTTTATAGATTGGACACCGTTTAGAAATTTATATGGAAGAGTTTTAGCTTTTAATATTGAGTATAAGAAAACATTTGTAGCTCTGTTTTTAATACTTATCCCAATCTTTACTTTTCTAACTGCTAACTCTATGAAGTTTCAGTTTTTTCCAAATTTTGATGGAAATAATATCTATATATCTGGAAAACTAGATATAAATATTCCAATAGAAGAGACTTTTAAAATAGCAAGAGAGATAGAAAGTAAGATGATGGAAAATGCAGAGGAGTTTTCTATAAAAACAACCTCTACAACGGCTGGATATAGAAGAAGTTTAGCTGGTGAGACAGAGTTGAACAACAATGTATTTTATATTACAGTGGAGTTGTATGATAGAGTTGAGACAAGTTGGATAAACAAGTATGTAAATCCTGTTTTAAACTTTAGTTTTGATTTTGATGACTCAGATGCTAGACGAGAAAAGAAAACTTTTGTGTTAGCACCAATGGCTAATGAACTTATTGCACCATTTAAAGAAAAATATAACATGGTAGAGTTAGGTATTTTAGAAGATAAAGCTGGACTAATAAAGAGTGATATACAGATAAATCTTTCAGGAAGTGATGATAAAGCTTTAGAATCTGCTGTAAAAAAACTATCAGCTGAGATATCGACTTTAAAAGGTATCTCTAATTTTAGTGATAATATCCGTTATGGGAAGATGGAGTATAAGATAAAAGTAAACTCATATGGAGAAAGTTTAGGTATTAGTGAGGCTTCAATATCGAGAGTTTTAAGTAACTATTTTTTACAAAAAAGACAAACTACAACTTTTAACAATCGTGGTGTTATGGAGATAAAAACTGAGGATTTACAAAAAGATAAAACACAAACTTTACTTGATTTTAATATTCCTGTTAAAGATGGTGTATATGTAAAACTTACAGATGTTGCAGAGATTATAAAAATTAAAGATTATGAAAAAATCAATAAGCTAAATGGAGATATAGTAAAAACTCTTTATGCTAAAGTAGATAAAAGAGTGGTTACTCCAAGTGAGATTTTAACTTCTCTTGAGGGTACTATTGATGAGATAATTCATTCTGGTATAGATGTAAACCTTTTGGGTGAAAAAGAAAAAAATAAACAACTTAAAAGTGATATGAAAAATACAGTTATTTTAGCTATCTCCTTAATCTTTTTAACCTTGTTATTGATTTTTTCAAAAATAAAATATGTACTAATGGTTATGAGTGTAATACCTCTGTCTATTTTAGGTGCATTGTTAGGACATAAGATTTTAGGGATGAATTTAAGTATGCCATCTTTGATTGGGATACTTGGACTTGCTGGTGTTGTAATAAATGATGGGATAATTATGCTTGATTTTTTACATGGTACTCATAAGCCAGAGGAGTTTTTTAAACGGGCAAAACTTAGACTTCGTCCAATTATAATTACATCAGTAACAACATTTTTAGGTTTGTTTACTTTGATTTTTTATGCTAGTGGTCAGGCTGTGATTTTACAACCTATCGCTATCTCTATAGGTTTTGGCTTGATTTGGGGAACTGTTTTAAATTTAATATATCTTCCGACTCTATATGCTCTTGTAAATGGGATAAATAGGGGACAAAATAAGGTTTAAATAATTTTAGTAGTGATATAATATAGTTACATTAGGTTGTATTATGAAAATTAAGATTAAAATTGTTTTACTGAGTCTGTTGGTGTTGTTTATTGTGAATACCCCAGTTTATATGCTTAGTGAATGGAATTCTGCTCAGAGGGTTGAGAATGTTCTTAAGGATAAGCTAGAAACATTAGAAGTCAACTACGATATACTCTTGCATACACAAAAAACTATAGCATCAGCGATGTATAAGTCTACTGTTCATGTGGATAGATTAATAGAGATAATGTCTCAGGCTGGAGATGCAAATGAGGAAGAAAGAGCAGTTTTAAGAAATGAGCTTCATAAATTATTAGAGTATAAGTATGAAATAGCGAAAGAAAAAGGTGTTTTGCAATATCAATTTGTACTTCCAAATAATATATCTTTTTTAAGAATGCATAAGCCAATTAAGTTTGGTGATGATTTAACTGTTGTTAGAGATGATTTTAGATATACAAATAAGACTCAAAAGCCAGTAAGAGGATTTACGCAAGGTAAAACGGCTCATGGTTTTAGAAATGTATTTCCGATATTTGATAAGGATGGTAAACATATTGGAGCTATGGAAATCTCATTCTCAAGTGATAGTTTTCAATGGTCTTTAAACAATATTAGTCATATTCACACACATTTTTTAGTAGATAAAGACATCTTTGATGCAAAAACATGGCAAAGAGATGA
>JAIOSY010000072.1 GCA_021107375.1 Sulfurimonas sp. | reverse complement strand
GTAAGAGATGCAACTTTGTAAGCTATCTCCATATCTTTCATATCTTGTGGTGAAGCTGCAATTTTTGAAACTAGTTCTGCATTTTTAACTTCATCAGCTCCAACATTATCAGCGTCTTGGAAAACAAATCCACCGTCAATATGTTTAAAATCTTTTTTATCATTTGCTAGAACTAATTTTTCACTTCCCATCTCAAAAAGTTTGATTCTTTTTTTCTTAGCAAATACCTCTTGAGCTTCAACTGTAATTTTACCAGCGATTACAACTTCAAGTAAAATCTCATTCATTTTCTCAGCAAGTTCTTTGTTTACAGTTCCATTAACTGCTACAACACCACCAAAAGCAGAAACTGGGTCACATTTAAGAGCCTCTGTATAAGCTTCTAAAAGTGTATCTTTTATAGCAAAACCACAAGGATTACCATGTTTTGAGATACAAACAGCATTTTCTTCACCAAAACCAGCAGCAATTTTTACAGCACCGTTTAAGTCATTTAAGTTGTTAAAACTAGCCTCACCTTTTAGAGTTGTGAAGTTGTTTGTGAAGTGATTGTCAAACTCATATAAAGCACCTTTTTGATGAGGGTTTTCTCCATAACGAGTGTTCATAACTTTATTTCCAACTACAAATTGTTTCTCACCAAAACCATCATTAAATCTTTCATTCATATAGTTTGCTATCATAGAATCATAAGCAGCCGTATGCTCATAAGCTTTTATCATATAACCCCGACGGAACTCTTTAGTATTTTTCTCATTCTCAATCGCATCGATAACTTCATCATAATCAGCTACATTTGTAACAATAATTACAGCATCAAAATTTTTCGCAGCAGAACGAACCATAGTTGGTCCACCGATGTCAATATTTTCAATAATTTCATCAAAATCATCAGTACGCTCAATAGTCTCTTTAAAAGGATAAAGATTTACACAAACTAAATCAATAGCTTCAACACCTAACTCTTTAGCTTGATCAAGGTGTGATTGTTTATCACGACGGTGCAGTATTCCACCATGAACGAAAGGGTTTAAAGTCTTAACTCTCCCCTCAAAACACTCAGGAAATTTTGTAACTTCATCAATTTCAATAGCCGAAATCCCAGCTTCTACTAACTTTTTAAAAGTTCCACCAGTTGAGATAATCTCATAACCATTTTTTACCAAAGAGTTACAAAACTCAACTACACCTGCTTTATCACTTACACTTACTAATGCTCTTTTTGCCAAAGGAATCTCCTGGACTCTATTTTAAATAATTATCGAATTTTATCTAAATTGAGTTTAGATAATGGTAAACTATATGAATTTAATATTGGAAATTTTATGAGTAAAAATATAGCTATTTTATGTTCTGGTGGGGATGTGTCTGGGATGAATCCTGCACTTAAGCAGTTTGTTGAGTATTCACTACAAAAAAATCTTACGCCCTACTTTGTTTATGATGGTTTTGAGGGTTTGATTGATAATAATATTAAAGAAGCCTCATATTGCGATGTCGCAGGGATTATCACTCGTGGTGGGACTAAAATAGGTAGTGCTAGAAGTAAAAGATTTATGAAAAAAGAGTTTCGCCTCGTCGCAAAAGAGAATCTTGATAAACTTAATATTAATATGCTTTTAGTTTTAGGTGGGGATGGTTCATTTGCTGGAATGGATATTTTTTATAAAGAACACGGCATAAGATTTTGTGGTATTCCCTCTACTATTGACAACGATATAAATGGGACTGATTATTGTTTAGGTGTTGATACTGCCCTAAACATCATTAAAACCTCTATCGATGCGATTCGAGATACTGCTTCATCTTTTAAAAGAGCCTTTGTGATTGAGACTATGGGAAGAGATTGTGGCTATTTGGCTTTAGTTTCACATCTAACTTCTGGCTCAGAAATGTGTTTAATCCCCGAAATAGATTTTGATTTAAAAGATTATGAAGATAAATTTAAAACTCAAATTCAAAATGGGAGAAGATATTTTATAGCTGTTGTTGCTGAGGGGATAAAACAAGACTCTAGCGAGATAGCCCAGTGGTTTGAAGATAAAATAGGTATGGAATCTCGCGTTAGTGTATTAGGACATATTCAACGAGGTGGAAACCCAACTATTTATGACAGGCTTATGGCTTACAAATTTGTCTCACATGCCATAGATAAGTTATTAAAAGGCTCTAAGGAAAGTGTAATTTGTTACGACAGATTTGGGTTTAATTTTAAAAGTATTAGTGAAGTTACTAGCACAACTAAGGTGCTAGATGAGAAGTTATTATCTTATATTCAATAATCTAGCACTTTTAAGTGCTAAGCTTTAGTAGCCTCAGCGGCTCCAGCGAAGTAAAAGGAATTACTTCCTTTTACGGACTAATAATTAAATATCTCTCTCAATAACTCTTTTAAAAGTATTGAAATAGTTGTCTTTTAACTCTTCCATACTCATTGAGATATTGTTAACCTTGATAGAATCTCCACCAACAGTTCCAATTTTCTCACATACCAAACCATTTAACATAGACTCAAAAGCTTGAAAGTTCTCTGGTTTAACCTCGATAATTGCACGACTCATAGACTCTGCAAAAATATCTCTTTCATCAGATACACTCATCTCTACATCACAACCTAAACCTGATGTAGCTACCATTTTAGCAAGTGCAATAGCTACACCACCACTTGAAGCATCTTTTGCACATTCAAGTAGATGTTTTTTATTAGCTTCAATAACTAAATCCCAAAGAGCAAGTTCATTTTTGTAGTTAATCTCAGGAATAGTACCAGTAACAGTATGACAAATCTCTTTCATATAAAGTGAACCACCAAACTCTGACTTAGACTCACCAACTAAATAAAGTGCATTACCCTCACCTTGGAAACTAGACATTAAAACATTGTTTTGATCATCATTTACACCAACTGTTGCGATTGATGGAGTAGGAAAAACTGATACACCGTTTGTCTCATTATAAAGTGAAACATTTCCACCGATAACAGGAGTAGTAAGTTCTGCACATGCCTCTTTAATACCCTCACAAGCTTGACCAAACTGCCACATAACTTCTGGATTTTCAGGATTACCAAAGTTAAGACAATCAGTAATTGCTAAAGGTCTAGCACCACTCATAGCTACATTTCTACCAGCTTCAATAGTTGCAGCAGCTCCACCACCCTTAGGGTCGATGTAACAGTAACGAACATTACAATCAGCAGACATTGCTAGAGCTTTTCCATTCTCTTTTACACGGATAACTGAAGCGTCTAGCATCCCACCATTTTTGATAGTATTTGTTTGTACCATTGAGTCATACTGAGTATAAATCCATGATTTATCTACAACTTCCATAGACTTGATTAGAGTGTTAAAAGCATCTTGATTTGATACTTTATCAAAATCGTTAATAGTTACAGATTTAATCTCATCTAAGTAAGCTGGTTTACTCATAGGACGATTAAGTTCTGGTGCCTCTTCACTTACTGGGTCAACTGGAACCTCAGCACATTTCTCACCGTGCCAAAACAGTTCCATATTTCCAGTAGCAGTCACTTCACCGATAACAGCAGCATCTAAATCCCATTTCTCAAAAATGTCAATAATCGCTTGTTCTGAACCTTTTTTAGCACATAAAAGCATTCTTTCTTGGCTCTCTGAAAGCATAAAGTCATAAGGTGTCATATTTTCTTCACGAGCAGGAACTTTATCTAGGTGCATTGTCATACCACTTCCTGTTCTTCCAGCCATCTCAAATGAAGATGATGTAAGCCCAGCAGCACCCATATCTTGGATACCGACAACATGATCAGTTTTGAAAAGTTCCATACAAGCTTCAAGTAAAAGTTTTTCAGTAACTGGATCACCAACTTGCACACTACGACGAAGAGATTTTGACTCTTCAGTAAAAGAGTCAGACCTCATTACAGCCCCACCTAAACCATCTCGCCCAGTTTTTGCACCAACATACATTCCCGGATTACCAATACCCTCAGCACGCCCTAGAAAACTCTCATCT
>JAIOSY010000067.1 GCA_021107375.1 Sulfurimonas sp. | reverse complement strand
CCACAAACTCTTTATGAGCATCCAAAAACATATCTTTTTTTAAAGCACCCATCGTTAAAGTTTTATCTGCATAAAATTTATATCCACTTGGCACATCACAAGCAATTTTATAAGCATTTGAGGAGTTAATATTTTGAATAATTTTAGAGATATTTTCATCAAACTCACCACTAAAACCAGTCCCAACAATCGCATCAACTAAAATATCACAATCGTTTATATCTTTGCATGTGGGAATATTAAGAAGTTTAACTCGTTTATCTTGCAAAATCACCATCTCTGATTTTGGTTTCTTTACATAAAAAATCTTTACATCATAATCCCCATGCAAAAGTCGTGCTAATGCTATCCCATCAGCTCCATTATTTCCACTTCCACATGCCACGATAATACTAGAATTTTTAGCAAATTCAGAACGAATAAAATCTGCTATCCCTTGTGCCGCATGCTCCATCAAAATATCTTCATTTAAAGCAAATTCATCATAACATCGCTTATCCAAAGTTCCAACTTCATCAAATAATTTTTGCATCAATTCTCCCTCTTCTGTGATTATACACTATATTGATTTATGCTATAATTATTAACAAATATTATATAAATAATTGGAATATAATTGTGAACAATATAGATACAAATAAAACTACATCAACTATATCATTAGCCCTCCCTGGCGGTGGAGCAAGTGGAACTTTTCATTTGGGTTTTATACAAGCCCTTCAAGAACATAATGTTGAGATAAAAGCGATTAGTGGAACTAGTGCTGGAGCTATAGTTGGTGGAGCAATTGCCTGTGGTCTTAAACCAAAAGAGATACTAAAAACTCTAAAATCAGATGAATTTAGAAAGCTTTTTAAATTTAATTGGTTTAAAAAAAGCTTATTTTATATAAAGTATAACTCACCTCCTATGAACAAACTTTTTACACTTGATGATTTATCTAAAACAAAAATACCTTTTTATGTATGTGTAACCAATATGGAATCTCAGGAGAATATTTATATCGATAAGGGGGATGGAAAGAGTCTCATAACAGCATCTTGTTCAGTAGTTCCACTCTTTGAACCATTTATCTACAAAGATAAAATTCTGGCAGATGGTGGGATATTGGATATGATGCCAACTACACCACTTCTAAAATATGATTATCCTATTTTAGGTATAAATCTTATGCCAAATGAGATGCCAAAAAAACATTCAATTTTTAGTTTAACAAAACGAGTTTGGCAACTTTTGCTAACTACAAATATTCCTCGTGATAGAAAAAGATGTCAATGGTACATATCACCTATGGAGATTACAAAAATCAAAATATTTTCCCTTAATAATCTTCAAGAGGGATTTGATTTAGGCTATAAACATGGTCTTAAATGGTGTAAAACATAGCTGTAAAGTGGTAATTTTATCAAATAATTTAATAATGATACCTACATTGTGCTATTAGCAAATTATTGTCTTGAACTTTATATACCAATCTATGTTCAAGCGTAACTCTTCGTGAGTAGTATCCTGACCAATTATATTTTAAAGGTTCAGGTTCTCCGAGTCCTTTAAATGGTTCTCTTTTTATATCTTTTATGAGATTATTTATTTTCTTCAATACTTGTTTATTATTCTTTTGCCAGTACAAATAATCTTCCCAAGCTTTATCCGCAAATATTAAATTCATAATTCTATTAAATCTCTTTTTTGTCCTAAACCAGCTTCTAATTGTTCTATTGCCTCATTTAATCTTGACGCATTATTTGAACTTTGCATTAGGTAAGCAGTTTCTTGCATAGCATTAAAATGTTGTAGAGAAATCATCACAACAGCCTCTTTATTTTGTCTTGTGATAGTTACGGGAGTATGATTTAAAACAACATCATCCATTGTTGTAGCTAGATGCTGTCTTGTTTGTGTAAATGTAGCAGTTTGCATAAAATATTCCTTTTTATGTACATATTTTAGTACATATTTACTTAATTTAATATTTAGTGAAATATTGATACACTTTGCTAAGCTTTTTCAAACTGAGCCTGACGTTCTCGACCAATTTTGGTTTTGCTAAATAGTTTGTATTTAATATTATATTTGTTCTTAGTTGTAAACAGGACAAAGTTAGAAAATGAGAATTATTCTACATCTTTTATTTGTTCTATTAAAATAACTTAAGGATATAAATATGACTTCATTATTTAATGAAAAAACAGTTACAAAACTACTACAAAATGAATTAGCAACACAACTTTCACAAAGTCAAATTCAAGGTTTACAATACAAAATCTTCACAAGTCAAATAACTGACTATGATGGTATTAAAACATTAGCAAAAGATATTAAAACCTATCTTTCATCGTGCAATCAAATTTTACAACATGGAAAAATTTTAAATATTTTGGCTAAATCTTACGGATTTTCCAATCATCACTCAATGAGTGCAGAGTTTAAAATACAAGAACCATCTTATGAAACAAATACTCAGTTATCTAAGGTATTTAAAGCTAGAGAAGAAATATTTAAATATTTTGAGGATAATGATTTAGAATTTTCAGTAATGAACTTTATTCATAAAGGCTTTAAATTTGATGTTGTTTATGAATCGAATTTAACAAGAATAGAACCATTTTCCATAGCCTATGAAAATTATATAAAAAGTGAAAAAGAGTTTAAAAGTAAAAAATATAAAATTAAAATAAATATGAATAAGCTATTAAAAAATAATAATATAAAGCCATATAAAAATACATTTTCTCTCTTTAAAATTAAGAATCTTGATAATATGTTAAGAATTCAAAATTTAATTATTCAAAAATATCATACTTTTTTTAAACCTGTTTGGATTGAAAAAGATAGTGCCTCACAATGTAGATTTTCATGGCAATTTATTAGTTACAACAATATAACATCAGTAGAAAACTCAGATTTATTTATCGTTGATTCATATTCAACTGATTTACCTTGGAATACACTTGAAAATTTTGCAAATTATCTTTTTAGATTTGGAGATATAAGTGATTTTATCTTTTTAAATAATATTATTAATGAAACTAATACAATAGAAATGAAAAAAAACTCATTTTTAACAGAGTTACAAATAAGAAAATATAATAAATTTGAATTTCAAAATGAATTTATATATGAATATAAAAAAAGTTCTAAAAAAAACTTAGTAGAAATTTTAGAAGAATTACATAAAGTTGTAAAAGTACCATTAAAGATAAATCAAATAATTGATGGAAATGCAGAAGAAGTAAAAGATATTATAGATTATTCACAAAGTATAAATGATTTGTCAAAGCTTATAAATAAATGCTGTGTAGATTTTTATAATAGTGACAATAGATACTTCAAAATTCAAGAGGAACTTTACTATCAAATCTATTTTTGTGAAACACAAGATTATGTCATTGAGTTAATGAATACTCCTGATAAAAAAGAAAATATTTTAGTCTCATATTTAGCACAAATTGTTGAAAACACCATTCTAAATATTAAAGAAGCGTGTGAAAAAAACAACTTGAAGCCAAAAACGATATAATACAATTATGAATTACAAAAAGATAGCACAAGAAACTTTAGAGATTGAAGCACAAACACTATTGTCAGCATCTAAAAATATGAATGATGTATTTGATAAAGCAGTTGAGATTATTCTTTCGTGCCAAGGTAAGTTGATTATCACTGGTGTTGGAAAATCTGGACTTATTGGGGCGAAGATGGCGGCTACTTTTGCTTCTACTGGAACTCCTAGTTTTTTTCTTCATCCAACTGAAGCACTCCATGGTGATTTGGGGATGATTAGTCCAAATGATGTTGTGATAGCTATTAGTTACAGTGGGGAGAGTGAGGAGTTAAGTTCTATCTTGCCTCATATTAAAAGATTTGGTACTCCACTTATTGGGATGACTCGAAATCAAAACTCTACACTTGGGCAACATAGTGATTTAGTTATTGATGTTGTTGTTGAGAAAGAGGCTTGTCCTTTAGATATTGCACCTACAAGTTCAACTACTTTAACTCTTGCTCTTGGCGATGCCTTGGCAGTTTGTCTTATGAAAGCAAGAGATTTTAAAAAGAGCGATTTTGCCTCTTTCCACCCTGGTGGGGCTTTAGGAAAACAGCTTTT
>JAIOSY010000080.1 GCA_021107375.1 Sulfurimonas sp. | reverse complement strand
ATAAATAACAGTTTCAACATAGAATCACATTTTATAAACTCAGATGGCAAAATGAACTTCACATTTCTAAATAAAAATAGTTCTTTTGAGTTTTGTCCTTGGAAATATGATGGTAAAAATAGTGATGATGAATACAAATTTTTGTTTGATATATCTAAAGGGATGAACAAAGATATTTATGTAAGAGAGTATGATTATCTAGGGTTTTATTCTTGTCAAATTATCATACCTAGTGTCTCAGAGATTTATACTGTTGATGATTTGGTTTATAATAATGCAAACATAGGAAAAGAGATTCGTCAAAATATTTTAAATTTTAAAACTCTTGACGCAGAAGATACAATCCAAAGTGTTGAGCATCTAGCAGATGATTTGGACATAGCAAAATACATAGGTGTACTTTTTAAAAACAATTTCACATTAGGAGATTTTAAAGCACAAATATATCTGATGCTTGGGGACTTGGAGAGTGCTGTAGAGTACTTTGAAGCATCTACAAAAACCACATCATATATCCTAGCCCAATTCTGTCACATACAAATAGAAGATTTAGATTTTGATGATTACTATGAGTCCTTATGCGATGTTTTCACACAAGAAAAATTAGAAGAGGCTATGAGTATATTTAATGTTGATAGCTATTTTATAGATATTTCGTTTGATGAGGATTATTTGAATATACAAAATTTATATGATAGGTTGGGTGTTAAGAAGGAAGCTATTATAGTTTAATCAATGTTCAAACATTTGTACAAGCATTTTAGAAATATTTTGAGTTGTTCTTTTATCAACATCCCCAAGCTTCTTAACTAACCTTGCTTTATCAACTGTTCTGATTTGATCCAACAAAATAAGTCCATTTTTTTTCAAATTTTATTTTAGGTCTAAAAATAAGACTTAAAGTAAAATATTTCAGGCTAAATAATCATTTTTTCTTATAATTTAAAAGATAATCATCAACCATCTTTAGCTTTAAGTATTTTGATAGTCCTCTATGAATTTTTATAAGTATGAATAATTGTAGCCACATCAATCTGTAATAATCTTCGAGATTATCTTTTAGTTTTTTAATATAGCCTTTTATCTATTTTCTTTTTAACTTTTTGAAAAGTTCTAGTTTCAGTAATTTTGTATTTAGACAATGGTGTAATCACCATTTTTAAAGTTATCCAAACCGTTCATCAAATTTTGAACAAGCTCTTTATCATCCATTATTTCATCCATTTCATCATTTTCTACAAATCTAGATGACATTCTTTTTCTTTATCTCTAAAGCATAGTGTTGAAATAATTAAGATACCTAATAGCCTAATGATTGCTATCCTTTCTCATCTGTTATATAACAATTTTGATGTATAACTAAGTTTTAGGTACACTTTGATGATAGAGTTATCTTTAAAATTTTTGGTGTTTTAATATAGAGGCTTGTTTATAGTATAAATATAAACCTAAGATAAGAGGAAGAAGAATGATTATCGGTATTCCAAAAGAAGTAAAAACTGATGAATACAGAGTGGGAGTTACACCATCAAATGTAGTTGTACTTTTAAAAGATGGACATGATGTAGTAGTTCAAAGTGGTGCCGGAGATGGGAGTGGATTTAGCGACCAAGTGTACTTAGATGTAGGTGCCAAGATAGTATCTGATGCTAAATCAGTTTATGATAAAGCTGAGTTTATAGTAAAAGTAAAAGAGCCACAACCAAGTGAGTATGAACTTTTAAATGAGAAGCATACCCTTTTTTGTTATCAGCATCTAGCCCCACTAAAAGAGCTTACTTCTGTATTGCTTGAAAAAAAACTGTGTGCTATAGCTTATGAGACAGTATCAATAGATGGAGAGCTTCCACTTCTAAAACCCATGAGTGAGATAGCTGGTAAAATAGCTCCAAATGTTGGTGCATATCATCTTAGCCGTTATCAAGGTGGTAACGGTGTTTTAATAAGTGGAGCTATCGGAGTAAAACCAGCAAATGTACTTGTTATAGGTGCTGGTAATGCAGGGTCTAATGCAGCTAAAATAGCTGTTGGTATGGGAGCTGATGTTACAGTTATAAACCGTTCAGCTCCAAAACTAGTAGAGCTGAATAAATCACTGCCCTCTGTTAAAACAGTTATATATTCTGAAGAGCTGCTCTCAAAACTCTTAAAAGATGCAGACATAGTTATAAGCAGTGTTTTAATTCACGGTGGAGCTTCAACTCCAAAGCTTATAACTAAAAAGATGATGCAGGACATGAAAGATGGAAGTATCATAGTTGATATCACGATAGACTAAGGCGGAATATCAGAGAGTTCACACCCGACTACCCATACAGATCCCACATTTGTAGATGAGGGTGTACTTCATTACTGTGTGGCAAATATGCCCGGAGCATATCCCAAAACAGCTACACTTGCTTTGAGTAATGCAACCTTAGATTATATTCGAGAGTTAGCAAACAGTGGGACTATAGATGCAGTTAAAAATAACAAAGCACTTGCCCTTGGAGTAAATACCTTT
>JAIOSY010000191.1 GCA_021107375.1 Sulfurimonas sp. | reverse complement strand
AGTTGGTGATGTTAAAAATGTTGTAAATGAGATGCTTTGCCAAGCTGACAAAATAAACTCTAAACACTACGAAGCATGGAGAGAAACTGTAGCTAATTTTAATGAGTTGCACCCTTTAACTTTCCATGAAGATAGTGATAGACTTAAGCCTCAATGGGTTATACAGAGAGTTGGTGAGCTTCTTGGTGATAATGCTAATATCTCTACAGATGTTGGACAGCACCAGATGTGGTCTGGACAGTTTTATCCGTTTTCTCGTCCTCGTCAGTTTATATCTTCGGGTGGACTTGGAACTATGGGCTTTGGTTTTCCAGCAGCTATTGGTGTAAAAGCAGCAACTCCAGAAAAAACCAGTATCAACTTTACTGGTGATGGTTCTATCCTTATGAACTGTCAAGAACTTATGACGGCAGTTGAGAAAAAACTACCAGTTATCAATATTATTTTAAATAATAATTTCCTTGGTATGGTTCGTCAATGGCAAACACTTTTTTACGATAAAAGACATAGTGAAACTGATTTAAGTGTTCAACCAGACTTTGTAAAACTCTCAGAAGCTTTTGGTGGAATTGGTTATAGAGTTCATACAAAAGAGGAGTTTGACGCTGCACTTAAAGATGCAATTGAGAAAGATGTTGTTGCTTTTATAGAAGTAATTGTTCATAGAATGGAAAATGTAATGCCAATGGTACCAGCAGGTGGAAGTCTGTTTAACATGATGTTATTAGAGAAAAAGGGGTCAAAATAATGACTGAAAATAGTGAAAGAAGAGTAGTTTCAGTTATCGTTGTTAATGAGGCGAGTGTTTTATCTCGTATCACAGATCTTTTCTCTGGTCGTGGGTACAATATCACTTCACTAACTGTTGCACCTATCCCTGATAGCAAGTACTCAAGACTTACGATTGTAACCTCTGGTTCAGTTCGTGTGATTGAGCAAATTACTAAGCAACTTCATAAACTTATCCCAGTTTTGAGAGTTTATGAACATGCTGATATGGTTGAAAAAGAGATGGCAATGATTAAGTTTCCAATTAGTGAAAATCTTAGTGATATAAATACTCTTTGTGAAGCATACAATGGAAGAATAGTAAATGTAGGTGAGAATATGATTATTGCTATGGTTGCTGATGAGCCAAAAAGAGTTGATAATTTCTTATCTGCAATTAAAAGATATAATCCAAAAGAGATTGTAAGAAGTGGTGCTGTTGCACTAGAGAGATAGTTATGAAACTTCAAGAGATAGCTAATATAATTGGTACAGAATTTAGTGGCGAGGATGTTGAAATAACGGGTATGAACACTTTAAAAGATGCTACTGAAAATGAGTTGTCTTTTGTGTCAAACGCAAAATATGTAAAAGATATTGCTATATCAAATGCTGCTGCAATTATTGTAGATGAAAAAACTAAAGAGTATGTTCCTGATGGTTGCGTAGCTTTAGTTGTTGATAACCCTTATTGGTCAATGGCAATATTATCTAAAAGTTTTGCACCTTTAATTGAAGATGATGAACTTCCACATGCCGAGATAGGTGAAGGTAGTAAAGTATCTGAAAAAGCTGAGATAGCAAATGGTGCTAAGATTGGTAAAAACTGTACGATTTTAGCTCATGTTTATATTGGTGCGGAGGCAGTGATTGGGGATAACACTATAATCTATCCAAATGTTACAGTCTATAGAGATTGTATGATTGGTTCTGATTGTATTATTCACTCAAACACTGCTATAGGTGCTGATGGTTTTGGTTTTGCTACAAATAAACTAGGTCAGCATAAAAAAATTTATCAAAATGGAAATGTTGTTATAGAAGATGATGTTGAGATTGGTAGTAATGTTAGTGTTGATAGAGCTGTATTTGGCTCAACTTTGATTAAAACAGGTGTTCGTATAGATAACCTTGTTCAAATTGGACACAATTGTGAGATAGGCGAATACTCAGTATTTGTTGCACAATCAGGTAGTGCAGGTTCAACTAAAATGGGAAGAAATGTTGTAGTTGGTGGGCAGTCTGCTTTTGCTGGACATCTAAATATCGCACCATTTTCAACATTTGCCGCAAGAAGTGGAATTACAAATGATATAAAAGAGAGTGGAAAAACTTTTGGTGGTTTCCCTTTGTTAGAACAAAGAACTTGGTTAAAACTTCAAGTTAAAATTGCTAGATTATTAAAGTAGGTTTAAAACCTACTTTTTTAACTCTTTAACATACTCCGCAATTCTAGAAATACCATCACGAATAGTATCAATATCTGTAGCAAAACTAAGTCTAAAGTAACCCTCGCTACCAAATGCAACACCTGGAACAACAGCTACAAGTTTTTTATCTAGTAGCTCTTTAGCAAATGTAAGTGAGTCCTTTGTAACTTCTTTGATGTTTACAAATAGATAAAATGCACCATCAGGTTTTAAAACACTCAGTCCATCAATCTCATTCATAAGTTTAACAGCTTCATCACGACGCTCAATAAATGCTTCTCTCATCATAGCTATGTCAGCATCAGCAGAACCATCTAAACCAGCAATAGCTGCCATTTGAGTGATAGAGTTGATGTTTGATGTACTTTGAGACTGAAGTTTTTTAGTAGCTTTGATTAGCTCAGTATTTGCAGAAGCCATATAACCAAATCTCCAACCAGTCATTGCAACTGATTTTGAAAGACCGTTAATAGTTACGGTTCTTTGGTACATATCATCGCTTACAGCAGCACATGAAGTAAATGTACCCTCATAAGTAAGTTTCTCATACATCTCATCAGATGCAACGATAATATCAGTACCCTCTAATACTTTTCCAATAGCCGTAAGTTCCTCTTTTGTATAGATAGAACCAGTAGGATTTGATGGAGTTGTAAGAATTAACATTCTTGTTTTATCAGTTATAGCATCTTTTAACTGCTCTGGAGTGATTTTAAAGCCCTCTGTATCGTGAGTTTCAATCTCAACAACTTTACCACCACAGTATTTAACAAGCTCAGGATAAGTAACCCAATAAGGAGCAGGTATTATAACTTCAGCACCATCTTCAATAGTAGCTGCAAAAAGATTAAAAAGTGAGTGTTTAGCACCATTATTTACCATTATTTGGTTTGTAGCATAAGTTAAACCATTGTCTCTTTTAAGTTTATGAGCAATTGCTTCTCTTAAAATTGGATAACCATCAACAGGTGTATATTTTGTATAATCGTTGTTAATAGCATCTATTGCAGCATCTTTAATAACTTGTGGTGTTCCAAAGTCAGGCTCACCAGCTGAAAAACTAAGAATATCTTTCCCCTCAGCTTTAAGCTCCCCAGCAAGTGTAGTGATTGCAATTGTGATTGATTCTGAAAGTGTATTAACTCTTTTTGTTAGCATTAAAAACTCCTGTAAAATATTATATAAAATTGTAGCGAAAAAATTCTTAAAATGTTTACATTTTGTAGCTTTAGGGGGTTGTAGGGACATTGTGTCCCTGCCACTAAAAAAGTTTAGTTTTTCATCGCCTTAATGAATGATTCGTAGATATGTTCTAGTTCTAAATCTTCATCAAGAACTGATTTATTGTCTTCAACTAAGATATGTTCTAAAATTGCAACACGCTTTAGTAGGTATTCAAACATCTCTTTATTTATATCTGGAAGCATATTATGCATAAATGGATCAGTACATCTACCTTTTTCTATAACATGAGCAGGAATACCAATAGCAGTTGAAGAGTCTGGAACCTCTTTTACAACAACAGAATTTGCTCCAATTTTTGCATTTTCACCAATCACAATATTTCCAAGAACTTTAGCACCTGCACCGATAACAGCACCTTTTTTTACAGTTGGGTGTCTCTTTCCATGAGTTAGTGAAACTCCACCAAGTGTCACGCCTTGATAAATTACAACATCATCTTCAATAATCGCAGTTTCGCCAATCACAACACCAGTTCCATGGTCAATAAAAACTCTTTGTCCAATTACTGCAGCAGGGTGGATATCTATATGAGTAAAGATTTGAGTAAGTCCCATAACAACTCTAGCTAATCTTTTATGACCAGAAGTATGAAGCCTATGACCAACTCTATGCCATGCAATAGCCCAAACACCAGGGTAATTAAATAGAAAATCTAGTTTAGAGTTTAAAGCAGGGTCATTTTTATAAGCATTTGCAAAATCTTCTTTTATATCGCTGTAAATTCCCAAGAGTGACCTTTAATTTGTAGTTCGTAGATAACCATTTTGTTCTAAAAATAGTTAGTTTGAGAAGTGTATCTTTTTTTTCTTTTTTTGTAATAAAGTTGCTACTTAAAAGCTCTTTTTCAAGTTTATTTAAAATTTCTTCTTTTTTATAACCAATAGAATCTAAAATATTTAAGATAGATTTTGATTCTATGCTATTAATTATTTCATATCCTGTTTCGTTTATATTGATTGTATATTCACTAGGTTTTGTAAAAAGATTATGTTGCATTCCAAGAGTTTCTTGATATGCACCAACATTGAAAAAACCTAAAAAGTAATCCTCCTTATCTAAATCTATATCGTGTAAATAAAGTGGTTTATCAGGATTAAAACCAATCTCTCCATCACTATCGCAGGTTATATCCCAAATTGAAGCTGCTCTGTGAGGAGTTTTACCTAGATGATTTAGTGGCATAATTGGAAAATGTTGATTTAATCCCCAATAATCAGGCAAACTTTGAAATATAGAAGCATTTATAAGGTACCTCTCTTGAAGTTTAACTTGAAGTTGTTCTAACTCATTTGTTGGGTTTGCTGATTTTAGATAAAGTGCTTTTTTTATGATATTGTGAGCTAAAATTTCACCATTTGAACGGTCTTGTAAATCAATATATCCTAAATCAAAAAGAGTAAGAAGAGATTCTATATGATCAAGTGCATCGTGTAAATATTCTATGGCATTTGAGTTGTTTAAAAGTTTGTTTAACTCAACCAATTCATCAATAAGAGGTGGATTTTTTTCTTTTAAACTTAGTAACTCTTCTCTATAATCTTGTGAAAAAAGTTCTAAAACAGGTGTGATTAGTACGGCATGTGAAGCTACAATAAATCTACCAGACTCTGTAAAAATATTTGGATGTTTTACATTTTTGGCATCCATAATCTCACCAAGTAAAAATACAACAGAACTTGAAAACTCTTCGATAGAATAGTTTCTGGATTTAGAGTGTGAATGTTGGTCGTATTCAACTGCTAATCCACCACCTATATTTATGTTTGAAAGTGAAGTTGCACCCATTTTTCTAAGTTCAGCATAGATATTTCCAGCTTCTCTAAGTGCTTTTTTTATAGGAGCAATATCTTCCATTTGAGAGCCGATATGGAAGTGAATCATAGTGAGTTTATTGATTAATTGTGCATTTTTTAAAAGTTTTATAGCCTCAATGATTTCAGTTGCAGTTAGTCCAAACTTAGCATCCATCCCAGCACTTTTTGCCCAAGTACCACTTCCCGTAGAGTGTAGTCTAACTCTTATTCCAATATTTGGGATTTTTAAGTTTGATTCATTTGCAACTTTGATGATAGTTTCAAGTTCGTTTAATCCCTCGATAGTAAGAGTGATATTATGTCCACTTTGAGCCGCTATAAAGCCTAGTGTTATCATCTCTTTGTCTTTAAAACCGTTTACTGTGATATTTGCTCCAGTAGGATTTTTTGCCATCGCTAAAACAAGTTCAGCCTTGCTTCCAGCCTCAAGCCCATAGCTATACTCTTTTCCCTCTTTAGTTATTGCATCTATGGCATGTGGAAATTGATTTACTTTTAGTGGAAAAACAGCATTAAAATTGCCCTTGTAATTGTTTTCTTTTATCGCTTGGCTAAAGTTTGAGTATAAACTAGAGATTTGTTTTTTTATTAAATGCGGAAATCTAAGTAAAATAGGTCCACGAACACCACTTGAACGAATATTTTCAGTGATGTTAAGTAAAGATGGTTTACTTTTATAGTTTAGTTTTAGTTCATTATTTTCTATTAAAAAATTATTATTAGCCCAAATATCTAAACCAAAATTTTTCAAATTAGAACTCTTTTAAAGATAGTGTTTGTTCTGTTTTATTTTCTAAATCTTTAAGAGTTATAGTTCCACTATCAACTTCATTAGAACCAATGATACAGAAGTATTTAGCATTAACTTTATCAGCGCCTTTTATATGGTTTTTAAAGTTTTTTGCCTTGTAATCAATAGTTACTTTATCAGTTTTTCTTTTTTTATGAGCAAGTGAAACAACTAAATCAACAGTATCTTCATCCATTGCACCAATATAATAACCCTCTTTTTTAGGCTCTGGCATTTTGATAAGTTCCATTAGTCTCTCTATCCCCATAGCAAAACCAACAGCAGGGGTAGGGCGACCATCTAAAAACTCTACAAGTCTATCGTATCGTCCACCACCAGCGATAGCACTTTGACTACCTATATCATCACTTACAAATTCAAAAGCAGTTTTAGAGTAGTAGTCTAGTCCACGAACTAGATTTGTGTCTATCTCGTAGCTAATATTATTGTCATCAAGAATCTTTTTTAGTTTAGTAAAATCACTATCACAATTATCGCAAAGATTATTGATTAGTTTTGGTGCAGTTGCATAAAGTGTTTGACACTTGTCATTTTTACAATCAAGCACGCGAATAGGATTAGTATCTAATCTTCTTATACAATCTTCACAAACTTCATCTTTACACTCTGTAACAAATTTAACTAAATTATCTCTGTATGTTGGCATACAGTTGCTATCACCAAGTGAATTGATTTGCAGTCTATAACCAATCCCACATGCCAAGAGTATATCTGCAACCATCATAATCATGTTAGCATCTTCATAAACAGAGTCTATTCCAAAACTCTCAACACCAAACTGGTGAAACTGTCTTAGACGACCTTTTTGTGGACGCTCATAACGAAACATAGAACCATGATAGAAAAAACGATGAACTCCACCAGCCTTGTCAAGTTTTTTTTGAATAAAAGCACGAACAACTCCAGCTGTTCCCTCAGGACGGAGACAAACATCATTTTCACCCTTGTCGATAAACTGATACATCTCTTTTCCAACAATATCACTAGATTCTCCAACACTTCTTTTAAATAGAGAAGTCTCTTCTAATAGAGGAGTTTGGATAAAATGAAAACCATATTTTTGAGCAACTGCACTAGCTGTATCTATGAAGTAAGTAAATCTTTCATAATCCTCACTTAAAATATCGTTCATCCCTCTTAGTGACTTAATCATTGGTATCCTTCGTATAATAGTAATGCAAGGATACCATTTTTTAGCTTTTTAATAAATGATAAATTTGGATTTAATAATTAGATTGTTTAATTTTTAATATAATTTTAATTAAAAATTGATTAGAATTTAACAAATTAAAATAGGATTTGAAATATGGCTTTAAAGAGTATAGTAAAGAGAACGGTAGTACCAGTTTTATCAGTTGGTGTAGTGATGTTAATGACGGGTTGTGCTGGATCATCTTTTTCAAAAGTTGGAACAACAGTAACTGGTGAGCAAGTAGCTATTACAAAGGCTGATGTTCATGCTAAAACAAAGATGAGTGAAACAATTTTTTTAGAGCCTGTTGCTC
>JAIOSY010000011.1 GCA_021107375.1 Sulfurimonas sp. | reverse complement strand
TGTATTTAGGTGATGCATCTAAGAGTACACTAAAATCTTTAATACAACAAAGAAAAATTGTTGATTCACAGTTTCAAGCATACGCAATCTACACAACTAACAACACTATTATCGAGTCTTTAAATACAATCAAAAAACTTAGAATTTTAGTAGATAAACAAAAAACAAATTTTGAAGATGTTTATAAAAATATCTATGGTAAAGTTCAAAATAATGCTATTTTAGAACTTGAAAAAATTACTAAAAATCAGATAGATAGTGAAATCAATGAACTTTCATCTGTATATATATCATTAGTTAGAGCAAAAGAGTTTACAGCTTCAGAAAGAGATTTAATATCTTTTATGTTAGCAGGTTCAACAAAAATTGATACACAAAAGTTAAACTTATGGATTTCACTTATTGCTAAATCTACACTTATTCAATATGACACAATTCAAAATAAAAACTTAGTAGAAAAACTTGACCTTATCTTTAAAAATGAAGATAACAAAGAGTTACTTGAAAATATAAATAAACAAAGAACTAGTATTATATCCTCAGCCACTACTGGAAAATATGATGTAAGCTCTACCCTTTGGTTTGCTATGTTATCCCAAAAAGTGAACACTTTTTCAGATGCTCAAGATAATATTTTATCTGCAATGGATAAACGAGCAAGTGACATCCAAAATGATGTTTTAAATCTTTTTATTATATCTATAATTGTTTGGTTCATATCTATTATTTTAGCTATACACGGCTTTTTATTATCTAATGAAATTACAAGAAATATCAAAAAACTTGAAAATGTACTAAAAAGTGCTGCAGAAGGTACAAAAGATTCTCATGGTCACAATCTTGATATTAATTTACACTCTTCAAAAGGTACAGCTCAAGCATATAAACTTCTTGAAACAATAATCGAACAAACAAGAGAAGATAAAATTTCAGCTCAAGAAGCTAATGAAGCAAAATCTATGTTCCTTGCAAATATGTCACATGAGATTAGAACACCACTAAATGGTATTGTTGGATTTACGGAACTTCTAAAAGATACCGGTCTTGAAGAGGAGCAAAAAGAGTTTGTTGAAATAATTGAAAAATCTTCTGAAAACCTTCTTGAAATCATCAATAATATTCTTGATTTATCTAAAATTGAAAGCAATAAACTTGAAATTGAAAATATTATCTTTAATCCTATTGAAGAGTTTGAAAGTGCTGTTGAAGTTTATGCTGTTCGTGCTAGTGAAAAACATATTGACCTTGGATGCTTTATTGACCCTGAGCTAGAACAACCTCTAAAAGGTGACCCTACTAAAATCAAAGAGGTTATTATCAACCTATTATCAAATGCTGTTAAATTTACAAGTAATTCAGGTGCGATAAATGTAAGCATTAAAAAACTTGATTCTCAAAAAGATAATATTACTAAAATTAAGTTTGAAGTACAAGATACAGGGATAGGGGTAACTAGCGAACAAAAATCTAATATTTTTGAAGCTTTTGGACAAGCAGATACTTCCATTACCCGTAAATATGGTGGTACTGGGCTAGGTCTTACAATCTCTAGCAGATTTATTGAGCTTATGGGTGGACAACTTGATTTATATAGTGAATCAGGAAAAGGTACAACTTTCTTTTTTAGTATTGAATTTGAAGAGATTGAAACTTCAAATAACACAATAAAAGGAAACTTTTCAAATATTAACGCTTTAATACTTGAAAATACTCATAAATCAAAAATACAAGGAACATATCTTCTACAATATTTAGATTTTTATGGTGTAAGCTATACTATATTTAAAAATATAGAAGAGTTAAAACTTTTACAATCTCAAGTTGACTATGACCTTTTATTCGTTGATTATGATTATTGTGCTGAAAACAGTTTAGTAACCTATTCTGCACAACCACAAGAGTTTGTTTTATTAACTAAAGCAACATACATGAAGAAACTTGATTTATTAAATCTTAATATATTTAAAACAATCTATGAACCACTAAATAATACAAAAATAAAATCTATTCTTAATACTTATAGTTCTACGAACTTTAAAGCTAAAAAAAGTAAAAAAGTATCCCGTAAAAAATTCCAAGCAGGTAGTTCAAAATTTAAAGCAAATGTTTTAATTGCTGAAGACAATATTATCAATCAAAAACTTATAAAAAGAACACTTGAAGATATTGGTTTAACTATTACAATAGCAAATAATGGACTAGAAGCCTTTCAAAAAAGAAAAGATGGAAATTTTGATTTAATCTTCATGGATATACAAATGCCATTCCTTGATGGAGTTGAAGCAACTAAAGAGATTTTAGAATACGAAGAGGATTATAATCAAGCACATGTCCCAATTATTGCACTTACAGCAAATGCTCTAAAAGGGGATAGAGAAAGATTTTTAAAAGCTGGACTAGATGAATACACTACAAAACCTTTAGTTAGAACTGAAATAGTGGCACTTTTAAATCAGTTTCTTTCAAACTATATTGTAGAAGAGGAACAAAATGATAAAGATGAAATTGAAGATGATAAAGATGAAATTGAAGATGATAAAGATGAAAATATAGCTGAATCATTTACTGATGAAATAAGAGAAGAGAAAGTAGAAGAGAAAATAGAAGAAATAGTCGAAATAGTCGAAGTTGAAAAACCTTTATATAAAGCAGATATTTTACTTGCAAAAAACAAATCTTTTGAAACAAAACTATATATTCAATTGTTAGAATCCTTAGGATACACATATGATATTGCGTAT
>JAIOSY010000145.1 GCA_021107375.1 Sulfurimonas sp. | reverse complement strand
TCTCTTCATTTTATGTATGCTGGTAAAAACTATGTAAGAAACAATAGTTATAAGTTTAACTCTGTTGGTATCTTCTTTATGTATAGCAATGACACCGTCGCAACCGGTAATGTCATTAGAAGTTCTTTAGGGGCTACTGGTATAGGAATCGCACTTAAAGATGTGTCTAATTTTACAGTTAAAGACAATACCGTAATTTATTGTGCCAGAGGTATGTATATAGACAGATCACCATTTGAGCCAGATACAGCCAATTGGTTAGAGGACAATAAACTTCTTTACAACTCAGAAGCTATACATTTTCATTCAATTAGTGAAAATAATATTATTAAAAATAATACTATTATGGGAAATATTGAAGATGTTGTAAACGATAGTAGAGGAGCTAAAACTTATAAAAACACTATAGAAGGAAATTACTGGGACAATTATGAAGGATTTGATAAAGATGGTGACAACATAGGTGATACATCTCACAAAGTATATCAATATGCTGATCAACTGTGGATTTTTAATCCCAATGTTAAATTTTTCTACGGTTCTCCTGTAATTTCATTGTTAAATTTTTTAGGAAAACTAGCTCCATTTTCTAAACCTCTATTTTTAATGGAAGATAAAAAACCAAAAGTTAGCACAAAAGGATAATTATGGCAAAGGTAAAGACAGATAGAAGAGAGTTCATTAAATATTCTACACTTGGAATATTAGGACTTGTTCTTGGTGGTGGGGTAGTGTTTAGCCCCTATGCCGTAGGATCAGAAAATAGGTTAAGACCTCCAGGAGCAGTTGCTGAAAAAGAGTTCTTAGCTTTATGTATAAAATGTGGTCAATGTCTCCAAGTGTGTCCATATCACTCTATAGAGTTAGCTGATTTTGGTAAAGGACATGGTGTGGGAACACCATATATAGATGCTACTATAAGAGGATGCTATGCTTGTACAGCTGTTCCTTGTGTTCTTGCATGTCCTTCAGGAGCCTTAGATCATAGTTGTGAAAAAGCTGAAGATATTCATATGGGAATAGCTGTATTAGAGTTTAAAGATACTTGTCTTGCTATAACTAATACTCCTATTCCAAAAGGTTTCAATACTAGGATGCACGACTTTCTTTCTAAACAAGTAAATGTAACTCAACTTGAGTTGGATGCACTTGAAAAGCTTGACAGTTTTGAAGGGAAACAATGTACCCTCTGTGCTGATATGTGTCCTATACCAAATCCATTAAGTGCTATTGCCATGGTACCTGATAGTGATGGTGGTAAAAGACCAGAGATTTATGACGGTTGTATAGGCTGTGGTGTTTGTGAAGAAGTTTGTCCTACAAGCACTCCATCAATAGTGATTAAGCCAAGAATGACTTACGAAGAATATTATTCGGATAAAAGGAGTTAATATGAAATTTAACAGTTCAAAATTAAAAGTTAAAAGCATCTTACTTAGTTCAACTATTTTACTTTTCACTTTTTTAACAGGGTGTAGTGATAGTGCTGATGATAAAAGTGCAAGTAAAAGTAGTAGTGCTATTTCAGGATCAACAGCTGCACCACAAATTGAAGTTATAAAGAATGAAAATGCAAAAGAGATAAAAGTAGCATCAAAAACTGCTAGCGAAGATCAAAGTAAATCATATTATTATAACTATAATAATGAAAGTGCTGTTAATCAAGAACAAAAAACAGCTATTGATGCAAATATGAATGTAAGAAGCCCTTATGAAAAATTAAAAGTTTCTCTGCTTGTAAGAAAAATGAGCAAAGAATTTATAGTAAAATGTTCAGCTTGTCACAATGACTATGCAAATGGAATAATTGGTCCATCACTTCTTGGAAAGAGTTCTGATTATATCTATGATGCAATAGCAAAATTTAAAACTGGTGAAAATAAAAATGTTCTAATGACTGATTTAATTAATATGATGGATGACAAAGAGATTAAAAAATTAGCTGATGAAATATTTGAGTTTAATAAAGAAATAAAAGAGATGAGGAAATAAAATATGAAAAATATTATAGTAGGAATTTTAACAGTAGTAACTCTTGGCTTAATGGTCTTTACATTTATGGGTGGTAACGCTTATCATGGTGGACATCAAGGTAAAGTAATTGAGGATATTGGGCAAACTACAGCTAAACAATCAGTGGCAGCCCCAGAAGAGAAAGATGATAGAGAAAAAGAAAGAGATGCAATAAGTGCCCTAAAAGAGAAAGCTGGAAATGCTGGAGCATTCAAAGTAAGTCATATGTACAAAAGTAAATGTGCTTCATGTCATGGTGTAAATGGCTCTGGATACCAAAATGGTAAACCAATGATGGGACCTAAACTAATTGGACAAACTGCTGAAAAACTATTTAAAGATTTAGTTGACTTCAAAGATGGTAGAAAAGAAAACATGGTTATGAAAGGTCTACTAATTAGCCTTAGTGAAGAAGATTTGAAAAAATTAGCTGATGAAATTGGTGAATTCCCTGCTCGTGCAGAGGCACTTAAAAATAAATAATTTATAGCGAATTGATGGAGCTTTAAAATGGATAAGTACAATAGTAGGGAAACGATACAAAAAACATCGTTTTGGTCAACTTTTTTTGATAAAACAAAAGAGGGGAAATCTAAATTTAGTTACAGAATGAAAAGATGGATTGTAGTTATAACAATTCATCTTCTCTTTTTCTTGTCATTTTTTATAGATTTGCAAATGTTAGAGGGTACACTTAGTGGTTCTAGATTTTTAGGCTTTCACATGATTGATCCATTTATGACAATGGAAGTCTTTTTATCAACTTTCCACATGCCAATAAATATAGTAATTGGTACAGCAACTATAGTTATAGTTTATCTATTAGTTGGTGGTAGAACTTATTGTGCTTGGGTATGTCCATATGGTATTCTTAGTGAACTTGGTGAAAAATGGCATAATACTTTAGTAAAGAAAAAAATCATTAAAAGTAGAGAGTTTGACCATAGAGTTAGACATATCTTTTGGGCAGTTTTTTTACTTCTCTCTTTTACGAGTGGTTACATAGTATTTGAGACATTTAATGTTGTTGGAATTCTAAGTAGAGCTGTTGCTTATGGTTGGAGTGTAGCTTTAATCTGGGTACTTGTTGTTCTTGCTATGGAAGTTTTCTTCTCTCGTCGTGCTTGGTGTAAATATATATGTCCAATTGGTACAACTTATGGTTATATAGGTAAAGTTTCTGCTCTAAGAATTGAGTGGAATGATAACTGTGATCACTGTATGGTATGTCATGATGTATGTTTTGAAAATCATGTTCTAGAAATTGTTAAAGCTAAATATGATAAGCAAAGAGAAGAAAAAGGTATCACACACGAATATATTAATGGTGCTGATTGTACTCTTTGTGGTAGATGTATAGATGTATGCCACAATGATGCTCTTAGCTTTGAATTTAAACTAAAAAGTTTGGTATAAATTATGATAAAAGTTTCAAATCTAACTAAAAAATTTGGCTCACATATTTCACTTGACAATGTAAGTTGTGAATTTAATAAAAATGAGTCTATCGCTCTAATGGGAGCAAATGGTGCTGGTAAAACAACACTAATTCGCTCTATACTTGGGTACTATCATCCAAATGATGGTCAAGTATTAATAAATGGTTTAGACCCTATAAAAGAGCGTCTTAAAGTTTTAGAAAATATAAGCTTTGTTCCTCAACTGCCTCCTCCAATCAAGCTAAGTCTTGATGAGTTGATGCAGTATGTTAGCGTAAGTGCAAATGTTGATAAAGAACAAATTTTACATTATGCTAATGAGATGAAACTTGATGTAAACTCAAATTTAAGTAAATCATTTTTTAAACTAAGTGGTGGAATGAAACAAAAGATGTTAATCGCTATCTCTTTAGCTAAAAAAAGTAATATAATCATCTATGATGAACCAACAGCGAATCTTGATCCTATTGCAAGAGATGATTTTTACAGACTTCTAAAACAAAATGAAGAGGAAAAAGTTCTTCTTTTTGTTACACATAGACTTGAAGAGGTAAAAGATTTAGTAAATAGACAGATTTATATGGATTTAGGGAAAGTGGTATCGGATGAAAAAATTTAAATTTTTACAAAT
>JAIOSY010000121.1 GCA_021107375.1 Sulfurimonas sp. | reverse complement strand
ATCAAGATTAAGGGATTTAACTATTTGTGCTTTTCCCTTTACACTATCAAATCCCTGCCTTGACATAAAACTTCCAATATTTCTCCAAGATAAATCTCCACCATACACAAAACTTGTTTCATATCCTGCATCTTGATAAACTTTTGCACTTGCTTGTTTAAATGATGTGTTTAGATAATTACTCTGACCTAAAGCCGTTGCACCTGGTCTTGATGGTATATTTAAAAGAAGGGCTTCAAGTGAAGAGACAGTTCCATTTCCAGTTGATATAAAGTTAGTAAAAAGTATATCCTCTTGGAAATGTTTTTTTATTTTTCCCATAATATTAAAAGTTTGACTTTGATAAGATAAAAGAGGCATACCAAAACTTTCAACCATCACAACTACCACATGTGGAGGTTTATTTTTCACTACTTCATTAGCATCTGTTTGATAAGTTATATTGTTTAATAAATCGTCTTGATTAATATTATCAGTTTCCAAATGAACCATAAATGCTTTATCTATTTTACCTTTATATCCAACATCCTTAATTAAGTCATATTTTCCTGATTTACTTTTTTTATATTGTTTATATGCATAAACTAAGGCATAAGTTGGTGTTTGAGGAAGTTTATTTATGAAGGGATCGGCACTAACATCTGGAATATATTTTGCAAGTGGAAAAAGTCCAAGTGAACCTCTAGCTAAAATACCTATTATAATTACCAAAAGCAAGAAAAAAACACTTTGTTTTTTTAAACTCCATTGAATGTCAATATTTTCTTTTTGTTTAATGATTTTAAATGTTAAAAAATAAATAATTAGGTAGAAAAATGAGCCCATTAATACAACTAGAGGAATATTATAATTTGCAAAAGCTGTATTTATTAATGCTTCAGTATCATCATCAAAAACACCAAATATCATAATAGTTGAGTGTTCTGCAAAGAATGAAAAATAAACTAAATCAATGAAGGTAAAAGAGATTATAAGTGTTGCTAGTAAAATATAATAGAATCTAAAAAAACTATAGCAAAAAGTTTTTAAACTATTTTTTTTAAATAACCATATAAATATACTCAACAAAACTGGTAAAATACTAACATAAGCAACAATACTTACATCAAGTCTAAACCCAAGCCAAAATGCACTTAGTAATTCAAAAAACGAATAAGTAGAATTTGTTCCATAACTAAAAAAAAGATACACTCTTGCTGATAGCATAAAAGCTAAGACAATAAACGACAGTTTAAAAAAGGAATAAAGTAAATTTATAATATTATTAAAGTTTCTGTATCTCTGCATTGTCGAATTATACCACTTTTAATATTCTTTTTTGTACAATCAGAATATAACAACCTTTGGAGAAACTGTTTAATATGGACTATATTGAGTTAGATAAAAAAGATATTATTGCTAAAGGTGGAGAGAGAACTTGTTATCTTCACCCACAAGACAATACAAAACTTATAAAAATCGTTCATATGAAAGGTAAGCACAACCAACAAAATCTTCTAGAACATATCTATATGTCATATCTAAAAAAGAAAAAAAAAGATTTAAGCCAAGTAGCACATTACTATGGACAAGTAAATTCAAACTTAGGCTCTGGTTTAGTATACGAAAGAATAATGGACTATGATAACAATTCCAGTAAATCTTTCAGATACTATGTAACCAATAGATCAATCCCAAAAAAAATTCAAAAAGAGCTAATTGAAGAACTTAGATTATATCTTGAAACAAATTCTATTTTATTTGTTGATACAAGTATGACAAATATTTTTTGTAAAAAAATTAATGAAAAAAACTATAAACTTATTATTGTGGATGGTCTAGGTGCTAAAAGATTAGGTTATAAATTTTGGTTTTATAGAAACTGTAAACTTTACACAAAATATAAAATAAAAAGACAGTGGGATAAATTTATGGAAATGTATGAAAAAGATATTAGAAGAGTAAAAAAAGGTGTTAGACCTTTTACAAGGCTATAATAATTGACTGATTTAGAAAATTTATGTACCAATATTATAAATGGGATAAAATCAAAAGGTATAAGCTTTGATTTATCAGGTAGTAATATTTATCAGATAGATTATAAAAACCTCAATAACATATTAACAATTATATTTAATTTATCTTCCTGTAACCAGCACTCATTTTCCATACTAAGAAAAAAATATGGAGAATGTGAAATAATTATTTTTGATAGACAAAGCTCAGATGTCAATAGCTTTACAATAGTCTATATAAAACAGAATAATTCACTTATCTATACGATCAAATCAAAAATCTACAATATAAAATACAGTATCTTAAAAGCTATAAAGATAGTCCCTATTATTGGTCCAGATGGTGTGGGAAAGACAACCTTAATATCTGAAGTAATAACAAAAATAAAACAAAAAAGTAATATTAAAAAATTTAAAAAGATAGTAAGAAGGTCTATAGTTTACAATCTAGTATACCCTATAAATAAAATGCTTTTAAAAAATAAATTTGGGAAAAAGTTAGAAAAGGATCAGTATGATGATGAAAATGCAAAACTTATAATTTTAGCTGGCTTACTATACTATCCTTTTTTAGTTCTAATAAGTTTGTTACAAAATCAACTTATTTTTGTAGATAGATTTTTTCATGATATACTTTTAAGAAATATATCTTTCATGGATAAAACAACTTATCTTAGAAAAAATTGGAAACTTCTTTTAAAGTTCATTCCAAGAACCTTTTGGCATATTCAACTTGATGCAAAAAGTGATATAATTTTAAACAGAAAAGATGAACTTAGTCTAGATGATATTGATAAATATAGAAAGTTGAATTTTCAAATTTACTTAGAAAAGCCTAGTATTGTATATAATTATGTCAATACAGGTAATAATATCAAATATTGCACAGACTCTATTGTAATTATTGCTAATAAGCTTCACTTATAAAATAATATAAAGGTTTTATTGATTAAATGATTTGTTTAGATAAAGATAATTTTATTGCTAGAGGGACTAATAGAGCATGTTTTTTAAATCCTCTGGATAATACTAAATGTATTAAGATAACTGTT